>JAEYXC010000419.1 GCA_023428655.1 Bacillota bacterium
GATCCTCCTGAAGAGCCAGAAGGGATACCTCGGTGCTTTGTGTTTCCAGTATGGCCTCCAGTCCCTGTCTGCTGGTTTCAGTGAGCCGGAGAATACTACGTGTGTTCAGCTTAACTAGATTATTGGTTAGTAATCCATGCGCTATTACGGATACAAGAATCACAGGAATCATCGATGATACAATCAATAATATACGTAAGGATTTTTTGATTGACATAATAAACCTCCAACTGTAGTTACCATTATAAACATAATTT
The DNA here is from genome assembly GCA_023428655.1 of Bacillota bacterium. Lineage (GTDB taxonomy): Bacteria > Bacillota > Clostridia > Lachnospirales > Lachnospiraceae > Mobilitalea. The sequence goes on from JAEYXC010000419.1 coordinate 258, forward strand.
TACCAATTAAGTCATGATATTGCAATGAATATTATATATTAATTCATTTCTTCATAATTTGCACGGTGATTTTGTCAATAATGCACAATGAATTTGCTGTCGAATTTTATACAAAAAAGAACTACTTCACTGCATCGCCGATTTGAAAAGAAAAAAGCGGTTAATCAGAAAGATTAACCGCTTGTGATACGAAAAATGAAATAATGAAAGCAAAAATGGATACCTCTGTAATCATACAAAATTATTTTTTGATTTTTTTCAGGAATCTCCAATAGATCGAATCCATCCGTTCTTCGCTCTGAACTAAAATATAATAAGTATCTGCGATACCTATTACATAGACAAACAAATAAACACTACAAGCCAAAGCGATACATTGAATTTCTGACTGTGGAAACGTTGGCAGATTGAGATAGCTCAAAATGCCCGCAACAAAAATCAAGCATATGGCGATTATAATAAATACGAGTGACCTTCTTTTTTGAGATTCACGAATTGTAGTCAGTTCGGAATAATATGCAGGGTCAAACAATAAACGCTCACTTTTCAGTTTCTTATAGGGATTACCCATCATTGCCATACTAAGAACAAAAGAAAGTCCCATTACGATTACCACACATATGAGTGTAATAGATAAAACCGGATTGCTGCTAAATAGAAAATACGGAACGCCGGCAAGTACCATAATAGCAATACCTGTTGCAGTACGCATGGTAGTTTTTCTGTGAAAGGAAAGAAAGCCCTCAGCACATTCCCTACTGACATAATATCCTCTTTCCCTCGAGCTGACTTCCTCTGTGTTCTCCTTTAGAAGGCTATCAACAGAAATATCAAAAATATTACTTAACATAAGAAGCTTTTCCGTTTCCGGGTATCCTTGATTATTTTCCCATTTACTGATAGCCTGACGGGTGGTATTTAATTGTTCAGCCAATGCTTCCTGGGAAAACCCTTTTTCTTTTCTTAGTTTAAATAATGTTTCGCCAAAGGGCATATACGTTACCTCCTTTTATTTGGTAACTCAATGGTATCAAAACATAATGTAAATTTCTATCCTTATCCATATGCAAATTGTCAACTTCGGGTTGCATCTATGTACGAAATAAGCAGATATTCCTGGCTGGGTTTTTCTGGGAAAATATCACGGACATTGCTTTTGGGTCCGGTAATTCCAGGTAGTGTTTCGCTTCCTATAAAAGATTATAAAAAATCTATAATAAATTTATATTAAATCAGATTTTAGTTGAAAATATAGCCTTTTAAGGGTATACTTGTAATGTTAAAATGGAAGAAAAATATATTGTCAGCGGGCTTTTATGGAAACAAGAGAAGCCTGTCACGGTATTAAGAAAGTAGGAGTAGCACAGACATGTACAGAATTATCGAACAGGACAACCGAGCCAAAAGTGCTGAGTTTCAAACTGTCCATGGTACCATACAGACGCCGGTTTTTATGAATGTCGGAACAGCAGCAGCGATCAAAGGTGCGGTATCAACCATGGACTTGCAGGAAATCGGTACGCAGGTGGAATTGTCCAACACCTATCATTTGCATGTAAGGCCTGGAGATAAGATTGTGAAGCAGATGGGTGGACTTCATAAATTCATGGTTTGGGACAAGCCAATATTAACTGATTCCGGCGGGTTCCAGGTTTTCTCGCTCTCCGGATTACGTAAGATCAAGGAGGAAGGGGTCTACTTTAGCTCCCATATCGATGGAAGAAAGATTTTCATGGGGCCGGAGGAAAGCATGCAGATTCAGTCCAATTTGGCCTCCACCATAGCAATGGCATTTGACGAGTGCCCGCCCCATCCCGCGACCAGAGAATATATGCAGAATTCGGTTGATCGGACAACTAGGTGGTTAAAGCGCTGCAAGGCAGAGATGGATCGGTTAAACGGGCTCGATGATACCATCAATAAGCATCAGATGTTATTTGGCATCAATCAAGGCGGTACCTTTGAAGATATCCGTATTGAGCATGCGAAGCTAATATCGGAAATGGAGCTGGATGGATATGCACTTGGAGGGCTGGCCGTAGGCGAAAGTCATGATGAGATGTATCGTATTCTCGATGAGACAGTTCCTTATCTTCCGAAAAATAAGCCGGTATACTTGATGGGAGTAGGAACTCCTGCAAATATTCTGGAGGCAGTTGACCGTGGTGTGGATTTCTTTGATTGTGTTTATCCCACCAGAAATGGCAGACATGGACATGCATATACTAATTTTGGCAGGATGAACCTACTGAATGCAAAGTATGAGGTGGACGACCGTCCGATGGAAGAGGGTTGCGGATGCCCAGCCTGCAAGCATTACAGCCGTTCCTATATCAGGCATTTGCTGAAAGCGAAGGAAATGCTGGGAATGAGACTTCTAGTGCTTCACAATCTTTATTTCTATAATCATATGATGGAGGAAATAAGGGTAGCCATCCGTGAAAAAAGATATGCTGAGTATAAAAAGATGAGATTAGAAGGATTTGTTAGGAGCGAGGATTAGAAGCGAATAACATTGAATTATAGAAAACGAATTAGGAGGAATAT
>JAEYXC010000457.1 GCA_023428655.1 Bacillota bacterium
ACGCTGGAGTACCCCAGTATATAAAGATCTTTTTTCTTCTGCTTCACCCATTTGCCTATACATTAACTTATTACATAATAAATACCTAAATTCGGAAAAGGTTTTCTCAGCTTTATTTATATTATCATACATGTTTGATAAACGTTCCTTAACCTTATGTTTTCTATACATTTCTTCCTTAATATATGATTTTTCTAGTACCGAATCCATTTGGACTGTTTTTCGTGATAGAAAATCATGAAGTGTCACCTTCAAAACATGTTTTCTGCTAATCCCTCTGGTACATTGAAACGATCTTAGCTCATCCCATATTTTCACAAATCGTAATTGAGATAATAATGTATTCATATAAACTTGGGGATCCGAGAAAGATATACTACAGTTCCCGGCAGCTCCGTTCAGCATGATTTTAATATTATTTTCTGCTGCTTGATTCATGGACTCCCATATCCAGTGAATATTCAATACGTTCTTATAGGGAGACTCATAATATTTCATCTTATCTTTCCTGCTATCCCATGAATTCACCTCAGGCATGTCAATAAAGGTACAATTTATATTCCCCAGGTATTCTTTTGTCTTTTCAACGATTGTTCTTTCATTTGTTATTTTATTGGAAGGTAGCTTAGATTGATATCCTTCCATTGGAACTGATGTATAAGAATACAGTATTTTGTTCCTTTCTTTCAGCATTGGTGCTGCCACACATGCTACAGCAGTGGAATCCAGACCGCCGCTTAAAAGAATTCCGGTCTCGCCACTGCTACGAAGCATACAGGATACCGCCTTCTCGAACAATCTCCTGAATTGCATCGCATATGCTTCATCATTTAGCAACTTTAACTCCCTGAAGTCCTTTAACGGCTCCCAATAAGTCTGCTTATCGATCCCCTTCTGATCAACTTTCACGATCTGGCCAGGTGCTACCCTGTAGATTCCTTCCACTGGTGTTTCTTCTAGCTCAGAGATGGTCATCGTGTTATCCAAAGCCAGGAAGTCCGAAATCCACCTCTCATTCATAGCCGCTTGCCCTCCAAGCCTCACCAAAGGTTCCATCAAGGAGGAATAAAAAAGCTTTCCCTCATGCAAACGATAGTATATGAAACGATTACCCGTCGCATCAATCACCAGACTGGCATTATTATGCTTTATATCATAATAGACAAAAGCATAGGCTCCCAACAACTCGTTCAGGCAGCCGGTTCCATATATATGAAACATCTTTGCTAGGATTGTTCCGTCAGACAAGGTACTATCTTCTTTTATCTTAAGCCTCTCACACAATTCTTCTCTGTTATCCAATACAACATCAGCATCAAAACAAAACTCCTGATCTAAAGCCATCATTGGCAAATATTCGTATTCTGCTTCCTTGGTAAAATATTGAATACCACACCCCATATAGACATTGTTATGTACTTTTTGCTCAAATCTGTCTATCTTACACTTATGAAAAGGGTTTTCCATTATTTTCCGTTCATTCTGTGTTATATTATTATGGTTAAAATCTATAATCCCCCAAATCGCTGACATACGGAACCTCCTCGACCCTTTTGAGCTTCATATATGATTTTTTCTCTTTGATTTTTTTATTATTAATACATATTTCCCGATCGCAATACTTAAGCACAGACCTTCGATGTGAGATAATCAGACAGGTTGGCCGAGGGTAAAGATTTTGGATACCTCTAAGAACCTCTAACTCTGTCTTCTCATCCAGGGAAGAAGTCGCTTCGTCTAGAATCAGAAATGGTGCATTGCGAACCAACGCTCTGGCGATAGCGATACGCTGTGCTTGTCCTTCTGAGATCCCATGACCGCGCTCACCTATAACCGTATCAATTCCCATGGGCAACTCACTTACAAAATCATATGCAGCAGCCATCTTCAATGCTTCTATCATATCTTCCTCTGTGGCATCCAGTCGCCCCATTCGAATATTCTCACGAATTGTCCCACTAAACAAGGTATTGCCTTGAGGAACATATGCTATAAATTCTCTTGTTCCAGCATTCGCATTTACCGTTTCTCCTAGCTTGTTTTGAAATTCTATAATACCATCCATATTATTCATAAACGACATGATAAGTCGGACAAGTGTCGTCTTACCAATGCCTGATTTTCCAACAATAGCCACAAACTCACCGGGTTCAATTGATATTGAGACACCATCAAGGATAATTTCCTTATCATAGCCAAAGGTTACATCAAAAAGATTAACACCTACATCCTCTGGTAATATATTCTTCTCATTTTTCCCCTCTAATGCTATTTTTTGCAATTCAACAATACGTTCTGACGAGGCAAGTACGGAAACCACCCTTGGAATCTGATATGCTAGAGATAAAATCGGTGATTGAATACGGTTAACTAAGGTTAAGAATACCGACATAGTACCAAAGGTGATTGTTTTTGCGGATAGAAGTACGGCTCCAAAGGTTAATGCAGCCACATAACCCAATTGAAAAGAAAGTGACATTACGGAGGAACTAACTATACTGATACGGTTCTTTTTAAATACCCAATAAAAACGTTCATCCCTTAATTGTGCCAGACGATCTGACACATACTCTTCATTGGCAAAAGATTTCACAACCAATAAATTACTTAAGCTTTCCTGTATGAAGGATCGGTAATTCGATTCCGTTTCCTGAACCTTTCTCTGTAATAGCTTTAACTTCCTTCCAAGCAACAAACATGTAAACGATACGATGGGAGCCATAATGAGTGCCAAAACGGCTAACATTGGTTGGAAATAAAAGAGGGTAAAAAAAGTAATTAAAATCTCGATAATAAGCTTAATAATAGTGGGTATAACACTAACGATACCTTCGGACACATTGTTTGTATCGCTGGTAAGCCTTGTTAATAAGTCTCCCGTATGATATCGTTTAATATCCATCCAATAGGATTTCACAATTCTATCATAAATCTGTTTACGAATATCAAAAGAAAAGCGTTCATTGACTGCATTAGATAATAAGCCTGTTATGGCGCTGATTAATATACTTAATAGGATTACAATAAAATATAGAATTATGGGTTCTTTAATGACTCCACCGGAGGTAGCTGAATCGATTATCTCTTTAGAGAGTAAAGCAAGTCCTACACTGAAAGAAGATGCGGCTACATCACAGAGAATCAGCAATAGGATCTTTGGTATGTATGGTTGTGAATTTCTTAATAACCATATGATATATTTTGTTTTTATTATTACCTTGAGCACTTTATCACTCCTCCTAATGCAAAGAGCGGAATAGAAGCATCTATTCCGCTTGCAGACTTCTTATTCCTATTGTTAAGAATACAGAGGAATACTGATATGCCTTTCCCAGCATAAGATTTTAATATCAAACTCAATGTACTCTCCATCCGGATTGCGGCCGAAGATGCTATCTCCTGCGGTTTCGGTAAAGTTAAGCTCTTTAATTTCCGGGGTGTTCCATGTCTTCATGTAAGTGGCTCCTTTCTACTCATTTTATTAAAGATTTCACTTTCTATCATAGTGAAATTATATTTCCTATGCAATCAAACTAACAAAACTGTAATATATCCCGTTAATCCGTTACATACTTTACCACAAGGATTGAGTAAAGCAGCTTATTAATCTCTGATCGATCACTATCTGAAAGTTTTGTATGTAAGAGATCTAACTCCTTCTTTAGCTTATCCACGTCCAGAAGTTGCTCCGCAATTTCCTCTTGAAGAAGCTTATGACATTCTTTATGAATCTGCTCCCAATTTTTTGCTAGTCTGTGAATAAGATCAGCACTTTGTAGCCCCTTTTGCTTGGTATGAATAATCTCCTTCGGAAGATAATTCCTCAAATACTCCTTTACCAGACGACGGTCGGTTCCACGGTATACGAACTGGTTCATGGGTAACCTCAGACAAAATTCAATCAAGCGTTTATCCCTGGTAGGATCTCGTAAAAGTACACCGGTAATCAGGGACCTGTGTGTCTCAAACTCTCCCATCTGAACCAAGGAATTTTTATTTATTGTGAACGATCTGATTTTCTTAAATGTCATAAGTGATTGATTAACCTGGTTTAAACGACTTTCTCGAAAACGCTTTTCGGTATTATACCTATGTATGAGGGAGGGATTATCATAAACAGAGGCAAACATAGCTTCCTCAGACGTTTTCTTATGAAATAAGCTTAAAAAACAAATTCTTAATAAGGTTATATAGATTTGCTTCCGTCCTACGTGATTCAGTTTATGAAAAGCCTCCACTTCCTTGTATAGCTCCAAAAAGTGTCCGCTTCGTAATAGGCTATAAAAATGTATCGTATAGTCGCCAAAAGAAATAGTTGCATTACCAAATTGACCGTTTAAGAGAATACGACAACCATCTCCCGCTGCCGAAACGGCAATTTCATGAAGCCATTTTACATTCTGTAAAGATTTATACGGAAGCTCATACATTTTCATATATTCATTTGCAGCATCAAATCCATTTTCACCGTTCAGCTCCAAATAGGTCGTATGCAGGTTACCCAGGAACTCCTTTGTCTTCTCAACAAGGCTTTGTTCATTTGGGTTATATCTTGGATGCTCCAAGGATATGTAATCCTTCTCGGGGATAGAAGTATAGGCATATAGTAATTCCCCTTTCTCCTTCAGCTTTGGTGCGGCAAAACAGGCAACCGATGTCGAATCCAGACCACTGCTTAGGGATATTCCCGTCTTCCCAGATGAACGCATGACACTTGTTACACATTGTCCAAAAAGTGTAATAAATTCATTTTTTATTTCATCGTCACACTTCTTTCGATGGGATGTATTAAAATCCGGTTTCCAATAATCGAACTTATTCACACCGTCTTTCCTGATGATTACAGCTTGCCCAGGTGATAGCTTATAGATCCCTTCATAAGGAGTTTCCTCCGCCTCCGTATATTGGCTTAGGTTATCTAATGCCAGATAATCGGATAATAATCGAAGATTCCATTGCTTTTTTTCACCCACAACCTCAAGGATGGGACCAAGAAGTGTAGAAAATATCAATCTGCCCTCTTGATATCTGTAATACAAGCATCTGCTTGCTGTAATATCAGCTACTAACCACACTTCCTTCTTTAACCTGTCATAATATACAAAGGAGTATGTACCTAGAAATAGATTGAGGCTCTCTTTTCTATACTTTACAAAAATTTGATACATCAGCATTCCGTCCGGTACATCATCATAATCCGCTTCCGATATCTGTAACAACCGAAGGAGTTCTTCCCGATTATCCAATACAGCATCCGTCACAAATAACTGCTGTCCGTCAACGCTCTCAATGGGTAAAACCTCTTTTTCAGCTTCCTTTGTAAAATATTGTCCCCCATATCCTATCATAGCATCCTTTTCTATGTATCTGCGGTAGCTATCTATTCTGTAATTATGATATGGCTTTTCCATAAGATCTGCTATCTCATCTATGATCCGATTGTGGAACAAGTCAATCGTGCCCCAAATAGCTGACATACTTCTTCCTCCCTATTCATATATCCCTAACCATATAACCCTATTTGTTTTTCCAAAAGTTCAAAGATCGTTGCAATTGTGTTTTCCTTGTCCGGCCTCCTAACTCGTATGATTGGTATTTTTTGAGTGATCTCAAGGCATTTCTTAAAGATTGTGGGAGACATGCCTGCTACACTATATTCTATAAAATTATATAGATTCTCTATCATCAAATTCATCTTCTCTATTCCGTTCAGTACTTCCATCATCAATTCGCCTTCCTCATAGATATCCAGGTAGATAAATGCAGCTACCTCTTTTATTTCCGAACAGAAGGAAGCGCTTAGATCTACTCCGTATTTTTTCCTATCTTCATTCAGAAGAACTAATTTATTTAAATCATATCCATAACGAACCGCTGCATCTACACACAGTTTCTGCTGAGGATAGGACGGGTAGGCATATACCCCCTCCTTAGTAGAGGTAAGTGCCACAGTGTCATCCGCCATAAACTGACAACCTCTGTTACGAAATTCCGACGATAGCGTTGATTTACCTGCCCCGGATTTTCCACTGATGATAATTGCTTTCCCCTTCCAGACAACAGCTGATCCATGTATTGCGATGATCTCTCTTTGATAAAGTATGCATCCTAAGCATGCTCCAAGAAGTAAGGATCTTATATGCTTTTCATCTGCAGTCTCTTCCTTCTCTACAATAATTTTAACTCCTTCTTGAATTAGAAAACTGCCTTCATTAGGGATATAGAACCATCTATTCCCCGGTCCAAGCAAGTTATCACTTTTTTGTTCATCCCTCTTTTTTTGAAGCGTATATGGCATTACACCATACATTATTTCTACATCAGGGATGGCAGGTACGCATTCTGAGGCCTCCGGAAGCCATATTACTGAATGGACTACCAATCCATATATTTTATAGTAGAATCCCATAAAGCATACTCCTCTTTACTATGTATAAGACATCATTTTCATATATTTCCCATTATATAGTAGCATGTTTCCACATGCAACCTTTATTTTACATTTTATGTAAATTCTTGATCAATAAATAAGGTAGGCGGTCAATAGACCTCCTACCCTTCATTAATCCCTGTTTTCCATTATTTGAAGCTTAACATATCCCATTATCAAGCCAAAATCGACTAGCCTACTGGATTTTAACGTAACACTTGAGACAACACCTCACTGTCACATTCTTCATCAATCTAGCTATACATAGATTCTTGCATTTTCAATGGATTCTGAGCTCATATCTCGTGCCCATTTAACATCCTTCAGAACGGTACGTGAAGGAATACAAGAAACCAGAGTATTTGCAGGTAGATTTCCAGCAAAATAAGCATTCGCACCAATGATAGAACCTGTACCTATATTACTGCCCTTCATAATCATTGCTCTTGTCCCAATCCATACATGCTCACCAATGCATACCGGTGATGTATGAACGCAAAATTCATTATTGGGATACTCTGTCGGATGAAAATCAGTATCAAAAATTGTGACATCACTACCTATCATGGTATCATTTCCAATCCTTATTAACTGTTGGCATCCTATTGCTAAATTGATATTTGATGTCACTTTTCCCATAAACTCTAATACCGCGTTTTCATTCACTACGATTATTGAACCCTGACCTAAAGTTACAAATCCCCCAATAAACAATTTTGAATTTTTGTGCATTGATAAATAACTTCGTGCAAAACGTTTATCTCCTTGATGAGCATTTATACGCAGATCTCCATTTAAAATTATTTCAGCATTGGATCTGATACGAATTCTAGTTCTTCTATAGGGAAAGATATGATACTTTTTTTCTCTATTCACTGATTTGCAGAAATAGTTTAAATAGATATATAAAGCAAGATTAATATTTTTACCCATCCAAAGAATATGATAGATTGCCCTTTTCAACATCATGCTGTTCCCCCAGTCTATTATATTTGATTTTCCTTTCATTGCACTTAATATAAAAGCTCATTTTATTATAGAGGAATTATTTCTAATTTAATCAATCAAGCTTTTATAAATTGCTCACATAATATCTGAGTTGTCAACACTCCCATAAACAACATACAATCTCTTTCACTCGGGCTATCCTTCGATGCAATTGAGGACAAGAATTTTGCTACCGTATTCGGATCAAAAACACCATATTGCTTTATGCTGCATTCACTTGTCATATCCCTTATATATTCATGCTGCATTAATTCAGAAATGTTAATCGGAGCTCTATAAGGGAATTTCTTTCTACTTGTTATCATATCCGGTACATACTTTTGCGCCATTTTTTTTACAATATATTTTTCATTCAAGCCCAATATCTTCATACTGTCTGGCAAAGATGCAGCAAATTCAGCTACCTCATAATCCAGAAACGGATATCTGCATTCCACACTTGCTGCCATGGATACTCTATCGCCCTGTGAGGAAAGAAGATTATTTGAAAACAAAGTTGTCACCTCCAAATATTGGGCTCTTTGTATTGGAGACCATTCTAAATAATCATGAGGAAGTAAATCTTCCAATGCTCTGAGTTCATCATAATCTTTCATATCCTCACGATAC
>JAEYXC010000364.1 GCA_023428655.1 Bacillota bacterium
GATACTGTCATGGCTAATACAAGCATAACGGCAAGTAATTTCTTAAATTTCATAAATATATTCTCCTCCTTTTTAGTATATAAAAAGGAAGTATATTATCATACACTTCCTTAGTATATAAATGATACAAACATAATAATACAAAAATGCATATTAGTCAAGACAAGAACTTTATTAATCAGAATCAAATTATTGAATCATTGAGATATTATGTATTATTCAGTCATTTTCAAATCTTATTCGTCAACATATGCCAGCTTTTAACGGATATTGCTATTCATGAACCTTTTCCGTATGCACTCATATAATAAGGCATGAAGGATTAATGGAGGTTATTATGCTCCCTAATTATGACATTGGAATCTTTGGCGGTGATAAACGTCAGGTATATATGGCCCTCGGTTTTCTCTCCAAGGGGTACACAGTGGCCACTTATCGTATCCATACAAAGGTGACTCATGAGAACTGCACTGAATTATCCTCCCTTCGTGAATTGTTCGAAGGCACCAAGGTACTTGTTGGTCCAATTCCTATGTCCAAAGATAAATCCACCATCAATGTCACCTCTCCGGCAGAGGATCTTTCCCTTGATAACATAACACAATTATTATCAAAGGAGCATCTGCTCTTCGGAGGTGTTATTCCTTCTAATATTGTTAAAGCCTGCGAAGCGGAGGGTATCTATTATTATGATTTAATGAAGGATGAACGCATCACCATCCTGAATGCCATAGCTACAGCAGAGGGCACTATCATGGAAGCAATCGCTGCCAGTGAGCGCAATCTACATGCCAGTAAATGTCTGGTTTTGGGATATGGCCGTTGTGCGAAGGTGCTTGCCGCAAAGCTTAAGGCCTTGGATGCTCATGTTTTGGTAGCCGCACGCAGTGAAGACGCTTTGGCCCATGCAGAGGCAATGGGGCTTTCTACTGTAACACTTCCTTATATAAAGTGTGTTCTTCCCTCTTGTGATTATATTTTTAATACGATACCATCCTTAATATTGACCTCCGATTGTCTGGATTATGTTAATAAGCAAGCTTGTATTATCGACATCGCATCGGCTCCGGGTGGTTTGGATTACGACTATGCAAAACATCTACAGCTCAATGCTAAATTGTGTTTAAGTCTACCCGGAAAGGTGGCCCCAAAGACTTCAGCAGATATCCTGGTGACAACAATCCATTCGCTAATCAAAGAAAGAAGTGATTAAATGACTCTTAGTGGCAAAAAAGTAGGAGTAGCTTTAACCGGCTCCTATTGTACCTTTGATACCGTATTCCCCCAAATCGAACGATTGGTTCAGGAAAACAATGAGGTTACAACGATCTTCTCCGATCGCTCCCAAGTAACTGACACACGCTTCGGAAAAGCAAATGATTTTCTTGACAGAGCAAAAGCCATAACGGGTAAGGATCCGATTACAACTATAGTAGATGCAGAAAAGATCGGACCAAAGAACCTCTTTGATATCGTTATAATTGCTCCCTGTACCGGCAATACCTTGGCAAAGCTTGCAAATGCCATCACTGATTCCCCAGTATTAATGGCTGCGAAAAGTCAATTACGCAATAGCAAGCCAGTGGTTATCGCTATGGCGACCAATGATGCTCTGAGTAATAATCTCAAAAATATTGGTGTTTTACTCAGTATGAAAAATGTATATTTTGTCCCCTTCGGTCAGGATAATTATAAAAGTAAGCCCTACTCGATGGTTGCTCAATTTGATTATATGCTACCAACATTGGAGGAGGCATTAATGGGCAGGCAGCTCCAGCCAATTATTCTTGCTCCGAACTAACCATCCTCGCAACAGCCATATTATGCAGGGTAAACAAAAAAAATTAAATTTATAATTAATGAGGTGACAGCATGTGTGGAATAGCCGGTTTCTGTAATATGAATGCGGAGTATACAAAGGATTCTACGAGATGGCGGGATGTTCTAATCAACATGAGACAACGACTAATCCACCGTGGACCGGATGATGAAGGAGAGTATTTGACCTCGCAGGCCGGTATGGCCCATACCAGATTATCCATTATTGATCTTAGCCGCGGCCATCAGCCAATGACAAAACAGAAATCCGGTGCCTTATACACCATCATTTACAACGGAGAGCTTTATAACACCGCTGAGCTTAGAAATAATCTGATTAATATGGGCTATCACTTTAAAACACATACGGATACCGAGGTAATATTGACCGGCTTTATGGCCTGTGGTGGTGAATTCGTTAAGGAGTTAAATGGTATCTTCTCCTTTGCTGTCTGGGATGAAAATAATAGAATTCTTTACCTTGCCAGAGACCGCTTCGGAGTAAAGCCCTTATTCTATACCATGAAAGATAACACCCTGATCTTCTCCTCGGAAATCAAAGCGCTTTTTGAATATCCGGGGATCAAGCCCAGGGTTGATGCAGAGGGTCTATGTGAAATATTTGGTCTCGGTCCGGCCAAAACCTACGGTAAAGGCGTATTCAAGGATGTCAACGAGGTTTTAGCAGGCAATATGATCATCTTCGATGAAAGCGGTTTAAGGGAACGTCCGTATTGGAGCCTGAACAGCGCTCCTCATGAGGATGATTATAAGACTACGGTAGAGAAGACCTCCTTCCTATTATATGATGCTGTAAAACGCCAGATGATTTCCGACATCCCCATATGTACACTATTATCCGGCGGCATCGATAGCAGCCTGGTAACTGCCATTTGTTCTAAGGAGCTACGTAAAGAGGGCTTACAACTTCGGACTTATTCCTTTGATTTCAAGGATAATACCAAGCATTTTAAGGCTAATTCCTTTCAACCCTCAGAGGACCGTCCCTATGTAGATATCATGATTGATCATGTTGGAAGCAGCCACACCTATTTGGAATGCGATAACCAGGATCTTGCTGATTATCTCTTTCCCGCCGTGGATGCAAGAGATCTGCCGAATATGGCGGACATCGAATCCTCCCTGCTCTATTTCTGTCGGCAGGTAGCCGCCCAAACCAAGGTTACCCTCACTGGAGAATGTGCGGATGAGATATTCGGTGGCTATCCATGGTTTAACCGTCCTGAGCTCATGGAGCTTCAAACCTTTCCCTGGTCCCACAGCATGGATAGTCGCAAGCTGCTCTTATCACAGGATCTGCTCTCTACATTGGACTTAGAGGGTTATGTGAAGGCAGCATATGAAAGGACCCTCTCAGAGGTTCCCCGCCTGAAGGGGGAAGCTCCTGTGGAGGCACGACGCAGAGAGATCGCTTATCTCAACCTTAAATGGTTCATGGTAACGCTTCTCGATCGCATGGACCGCTGTAGTATGTACTCCGGTTTGGAGGCAAGAGTACCTTTTGCAGATCACAGGATTGTAGAATATATCTGGAATGTTCCTTATTCGATGAAAGCTAAGGATGGTGTAGTAAAAGGACTGTTAAGGGACGCCGGGAAAGGACTGATCCCGGATGAGATTCTGACAAGACGGAAAAGCCCCTATCCAAAGACCTATCACCCCGGCTATGAAAAGCTCCTTGGGGATCGGCTATTGGATACCATTTCGGATCCCAATGCACCGATACGACCACTCATCGACACCGGTAAAATCAAGGCCTTCCTGCACTCTCCCTCCGATTACGGCAAACCCTGGTATGGTCAGCTCATGGCCGGACCGCAGATGATTGCTTATCTGCTCCAGATTAACTATTGGCTAGAGAAGTATCATATTGAGCTGGTGTAAATCAACAAAGGGGAGTTCTTAACAAAGGGAAGTCTTAACAAAGGGAAGTCTTAACAAAGGGAAAGGTTGCTCGCTCTTAACTAACAGGGTCAATGTTTTTCGGATGTCGGATAGCTGATTGACTGTACGCAGTTGAATCGACACAGATGAAGCTTGTGTCGTTCTACTGCATACAGTTTCAATCAACTATCCAGCACAACGAAAAACAGTTTTGACTCCTGTCAGCTTAAGCGCGGCAACCTTTTGTTTACGAAAGTGTACCTTTGATAGTTATATCATTTATTTGGCTCTGTTACTACATCTGGTTGAAAAATGATATTATTACTATTGCTACAATTGCAATAATTACAATCCCTGCCGTACATAAAATTTTGCTTTTCTTAATCATATATTTCCCCTACTTGAACTACTTTTCATAGATTTGCCCGTTTTTAGTTGTACAAGGTTTAACTTATTTCGTTGATTGGTAATTTAAACCGTCTTCTGTTGACAAAAAGCTGCCAGGTTCTATATAAACCTGACAGCCTTTTATGATCGTTTATTTCAGTAGCCAAAGCCTATTTCTCAGTGTTTGGCTTCTCAAGCTCTACGATTGCAGACTTCTTCATAGGAATTCTACAGTTCTTATTATTACCGAACTCTACAATTACAATATCCTCCATAACATCAATTACAACTCCGTAAAACCCACCGGAAGTTAATACACTATCTCCCGCTGCAATGGTAGAGAGCATCATATTCATCTTCTTCTGCTGCTTCTTCTGGGGACGGATCAGCATAAAGTAAAGTAAAAGGCCTAAGAAACCTACCTGAACCACCAGTAAAAGCATTCCTCCCCCATTTGCAGCTGCACCGGCTGTTAAAAGCATTAAATTATTCATTATAATATTCCTCCTAATTCGTTTTCTATAATTCAATGTTATTCGCTTCTAATCCTCGCTCCTAACAAATCCTTCTAATCTCATCTTTTTATACTCAGCATATCTTTTTTCACGGATGGCTACCCTTATTT
>JAEYXC010000033.1 GCA_023428655.1 Bacillota bacterium
AACCCAATGAGTTGTCCGTTACAACTCACTGGGCCAGGCTTTTGACTTTAACTACGTAGGGGTATAGCGATCAATTTGCTCAGGAACAAAGAATTACACCCGGATCTTCTTCTATTTCTCCTACATCAGCTTTTCCGTATTGGCAAATAGCGCCGCTTTTTTCATACGAGTGATAATGATACCTGCAAGCATAGCGACCAACATAGAGGTAATGGGAAAGTTCAACCAAATCCCATTTAATCCGAACGGCCATAGGATGGTGATAAGCAGAAGCGGAAATACGAATGCATTTGCTACAGAAAGTACACTTGCCGGAAGTGGCTTATCGATCGCAATCAGAAAACTTTGGATTGCAAATCCCAACCACCTAGTCAAATAGGTAAGGCTGAACAGCTTTAAAGCGGGGATAGCCATTGCAAGCATATTTGCTTCGCCTTCCTTCAAAAATAAATGGATGACTTGTGCGGGAAAGAAATACATAATCATTGTAGCACCAATGGATATCAATGCACTTGCAGCAATACAGTATTTCTCGATCTGTAGCACACGTTTTTTGTTTCCGGCACCCCAGTTATATCCGATGGCAGGCTGAAGAGAGTCACACACACCGTAAAGTAACGGTTGAAACATATCCCCTGCGAACATAAGCACACCATAGACATTAACGGCATTTGCACCGCCAACGCGAAGTAGCACAATATTCAGAATGATGGAGGTTAATCTGCCGGCTACATTACTTAGAAAATTCGGTGTTCCGCTTGAAACAATTTGACGGATCAACCCAAAACTAAAGGATGGCTTACAAAACCGCAGATGATATTTTTTCCTCCAAAAAGGAACCAACGCAACTATGGTACAGATAAACATGCCAAAAGAAACTGCAAAGGCAGAACCGCCAATTCCCATATCAAAAACGGAAAGACAAAGAAACTCCAGAATAACAATTAGTACGGACATAAGGATATTCAATGCCATACTGCTTTTGACTTTACCGCAAATACGCAAAAAATTATCTACCGCAAATACCATAGTGCTAAAGGGAGAGCATATAGCATATACCCGTATATAGCGTATCGCTAATTCGGCCAATTCTCCTTCTGCACCCATGATATTAACCACAAATGGTGCTGTTACATACATAAAAGCACCCATGACTATGCCAACAAAAAGTATCAATAAACAGGCACTGGTAAAATAATTATTTGCCTCCTTTTCTTTCTTCTTGCCAAGATAAATTGAAATGGGGACTGCAGAGCCTACACCAATCAAATCTGCCAATGAAAAATTGATAAGGACAAAGGGGAAGGAAAGGTTCACAGCTGCAAAAGCTTCCTTACCCAACATTTGTCCCACAAACATCCCGTCAAATAGCCCCCATAAGGAGGAAGCGAGCATACTGATTGCACCGGGAATTGCTGCAATCAAGAATAGCTTGGAGGGTGGTGTTTTCGCATATAAATTAAGACCGTTCACTCTTCTTAATCTCCTTTTCTAAATCACAGAAATACTCTTTCAGTAAATCCGAATATTTATGGAACAGCTTCAGGAAGACAGCCATCTCATCCTCCGACATCCCATCTAATATTTTCATCTCAATTGAAATAACCTTATCTACGGTACGCTGTGCTAAGAGCTCTCCCTTATCTGTCAGATATACCTGCTTGCTTCTTCGGTCAGTATCATTTGAAAGTCGCACATAGCCATCCGATTCCATTTTCTTCAATGCAGAGTTGATGGTCTGTGTTGGGATTGATACCGTGCCAGCGATTTGCTTTTGTGTCAGTGCTACATCACTCTCCCGTATCGCATACAGGATCCATAAAACGCCATCCGAAACACCTAACATTTTCGCTGCGTTGGAATACTGCATATCATTTTCTTTGAAAATCGCACTTAATTCTAAGAGACGATCACTCATCTTAATCATATTACCGTCCTCCATTCTGTCCGAAATCGGATTGTTTGATTATAATCCGATTTCGGATGAAATGTCAATAGGTATTATAAAAAAATACATATTGTTGCTCTGAATAATTCGTTGTCAAAGTACGGACATACCTGCTTATGTTGAGATATGGTAAAGACGAGGTTGAGCAAAGGGGAGTCTAGGACCACAGCAATTTATGCAAGTCTGACAGCAATTATAACATATCCTCTTAATTCGATATTTGCTATAACAATATTAATAGCAATCAAGGGTTACATATATTAAAGTGATTGGAGGATGAATAATGCGGAAACAAAATTTTATGCTGACAGGAACAAGAGCAAAAGAGCTTTATGAAAAGTTTGCAAAAAATGCCCCGATATACGATTTTCATTGTCATCTATCGGCAAAGGAAATTTATGAGGATAAGGTATTTACGGATATCTCAGATCTATGGTTAGGGCATGATCATTATAAATGGCGGGCGATGCGTTATGCAGGTGTTGAGGAAGACTATATAACAGGGAAGAGGAGTGCAGTTGAAAAATTTAATGCCTGGAGCAGAACCTGTGAGAAATTAATCGGTAGTCCTCTTTATCATTGGGCTAATATGGAGCTGCAGACTTATTTTGGTGTGGAGGAGCTTCTTAAGGCAAGAAATTCAGAGAAAATATATGGGATGTGTAACAATAAGCTTGCACAGGAGGAGCTTTCACCGATCAAAATGATACGCAGCTCGAGGGTGAAGCTGATCTGTACCACGGATGATCCCATAGATGACCTGGAATACCATAAGCGTCTCAAAGAGGACGGGAAGCTTGATTTTAAGGTGCTGCCGACCTTCAGACCGGACAAATCCTTGCAGATTCAAAAGGATGGATATTCGGATTATATCAAGCTGTTAGGTGACAGCTGTAATATGACGATTCGCACCTATCCGGATTTGGTGGAGGCATTAAAGAAGAGAATTAATTATTTTTCTGAGGCAGGCTGCCTTCTTTCCGATCATTCGCTGGAGAGTCTCTCTTATCTTGGAGCTACCCCCGAAGAGGTGGAGGAGATATTCTTAAGAAGGCTGAGAGGTGATACACTTTCCTTGGAGGATGCCGAGAAGTTCCGAGTACACCTGCTGGTGGAGCTGGCCTTAGCATACCGGAAGGCAAATTGGGTAATGCAGCTTCATGTTGGGGCTTACCGAAATACGAACTCTGAGCAATTTCGTAAAATCGGTGCCGATTCCGGATTTGATATTATGAATGACTTCAATATGGTTGAACCACTGACAAAGATTTTGAATCAGATGGAGCAGGCGGACGGGCTACCGAAAACAATCCTGTATACATTGAATTCTAAGGATAATCTGGTGCTGTCCTCAATTCCTCATTGCTTTGCAGAGGATGGGGTTCCGGGTAAGATACAATTCGGTCCTGCCTGGTGGTTCTGCGATCATAAGGAAGGTATGCTGGCACATCTGAAATCCATCGCTAGCCAGGGAATGCTGGCCGACTTTGTTGGAATGCTGACGGATTCCAGAAGCTTTTTATCCTATGTACGCCATGATTATTTTCGGAGAATTCTGTGCAACTATATCGGAGAATTAGTGGATAACGATGAGTTTGAAAATGACGAGGTTATTTTAAAAGAGATCGTAGAAGGAATTTGTTATAAAAATATTGTGAAATACTTAGGAATGGAGGAATAAGAATGAAATTATCGTTTCGTTGGTACGGTGAAAATGATCCCGTAAAAATCGGTTATATCAGACAAATACCGAGTATGTACAGCATTGTGACTGCTATTTATGATGTTCCCGTGGGGGAGACCTGGAGCCAGGATAGTATATTTAAGCTAAAGGATAAGGTGGAAGAAGCGGGCCTAAAGTTCGATGTAATCGAAAGCGTTCCTGTTCATGAGGATATCAAGCTCGGTCTTCCAAGCAGACAGCAGTATATTGACAATTATAAGGAGAATATCAGAAGACTGTCAAAAGCAGGGGTAAAGGTGATTTGTTATAATTTTATGCCGGTTTTTGATTGGACTCGTACACAGTTGGACAAGGAACTGCCCGATGGATCCAATGCGCTGGTTTATTATAAGGAGCAGCTGGAAAAGATGGATCCGCTAAAGGGTGAATTGTCCCTGCCGGGCTGGGATTCGAGCTATTCCAAGGATCAGTTGGCGGAGATTTTTGAAAAGTATAAGGCCGTGGATGAGGAGAAGCTTTGGAGTAATCTGGAATATTTCCTAAAGGAGATTATTCCCGTAGCCAAGGAGTGCGATGTATTAATGGCAATTCATCCGGATGATCCGCCGTACCCAATCTTTGGGCTTCCTAGAATCATTACGAATGAAAGGAATATTGATCGTTTCCTGAAGCTGGTGGACAGTAAGTATAATGGTCTTACCTTCTGCACCGGTTCTCTTGGAAGTGCCCATTTTAATGATATCGTAGCAATGGTTGATAAGTATTCTGCCATGGGAAGAATTCATTTCATGCATATTCGAAATGTTAAGCTTTTAGAGGATGGTAGCTTTGAAGAGAGCGCTCATTATTCGCCCTGCGGTTCTCTTGACATAGTAGAAATCGTAAAGGTTCTCTATAAAAATAACTTTGACGGCTATGTCCGTCCTGACCATGGAAGAATGATCTGGGGCGAAACCGGTAGACCGGGTTATGGTCTTTATGACCGTGCATTAGGTGCCATGTATCTAACAGGGATATGGGAAACGCTCGAAAAGACGAAGAAAAACTAAGATATATGAATGCACAATAATATGATCTCATCAATCATCGTGGATTTGATGATAAGCTGGAAGATGCGTTCAACTGCGTGAATGGATGACATAAAGTGGGAAATGGAGGAAAAGGATGAAACTACCTTTTTATATCGACTTATCGAATAAGGTTGCTGTTGTAACCGGTGGAGCGGGAGTGCTTGGCGGGTACTGGGTGGATGCCCTTGCTGCATGTAAAGCAAAGGTTGCGATACTGGACAGAGATTTATCCAGTGCAAAGAGAAAAGCAGAGGAGGTTGTCAAAAACGGTGGGATTGCCATTGGGGTGGAGGCTGACGTGTTAAGCAAAGAAAGCCTGAAAAATGCTCATAATATTATCATGGAGCAATTTGGACCCTGTGATATTCTTCTGAACGGAGCGGGAGGAAATCATCCAAAGGGCACTACAACGAAGGAATATCTTTTTCCGGAGGATTTAGAGCAGAGTCAGGAGGATGTTACGACCTTCTTTGATCTGGACGAGCAGGGGATTCGATTTGTATTCGATCTTAATTTCCTTGGAACCTTGCTTCCTTCCCAGGAATTCTCTAAGGATATGGTGGGAAGAAAGGGCTGTACCATTATTAACATTTCTTCCATGAATGCATATACCCCTTTAACAAAGATCCCGGCATACTCCGGTGCCAAGGCTGCGGTATCTAATTTTACACAGTGGCTAGCTGTCCATATGTCAAAGGTTGGAATCAGAGTAAATGCCATCGCACCCGGCTTCTTTGTGACACAGCAAAATGAAGCACTTCTGAAAAATCCGGATGGCAGCTTTACGGAGCGTTCCAATAAAATCTTGAATAGTACTCCGATGAACCGATTTGGGGAAGGGGAGGAATTAGTGGGAGCGTTATTGTTCCTGGTGAATGAGGAGGCTTCCAGCTTTGTCAACGGTATCGTCATACCGGTGGATGGAGGATTTTCAGCGTATTCCGGTGTTTAGAAGCGAAGTGGAATAATACGAGGTAATAATAGTAGGGGCTGTTGCAAAATACAAGTTCAAGATGAAGGAAGGACAACTTGCATCCCAACCAGATAATCTCTTTTCGTATGGCAAGATTATCTGGTTCGCGTGCGCGTTCGCATAACTA
The DNA here is from genome assembly GCA_023428655.1 of Bacillota bacterium. Lineage (GTDB taxonomy): Bacteria > Bacillota > Clostridia > Lachnospirales > Lachnospiraceae > Mobilitalea. Next base: position 5,803 of record JAEYXC010000033.1, read on the forward strand.
CAAGCAAGCTTGTATATGCTCACTTTGCATACGCGCAAATACACTGTTTGACGGACAGATTGTTGAATTTGTATGACAATAGCAAACATTTATGTTTGATAATGGCATACAAAACAATAAGATGTCCGTCA
>JAEYXC010000059.1 GCA_023428655.1 Bacillota bacterium
TAATGCCTCCGCCATCATGAGCTCTGTCATGGAGGAGCAGTCCAAACCGCAGCCTTCTTCTTTTAATATATTGATAATAAAAGGATTTGGTGTTGCCTTTACAGCAAAATATTCTTTAAAGCCTTTATTCCAAGCAAATGCCTTATTTAACCGTCTCGCATTTTCACGAATCCCTTTTTCATCATAAATATGAAAGGGGGTTGGGTATGACTTTGTTATTTCCTGCAGCTGTTCTAACGTAACAAATGGTTTTTTCATCGTGACCTCCTAATAGTATTATTCATAACTTCTCTGGGTTTGATCAGCTCGTATTCTCCTATTTTGATCTGCTCCAGGAAATCCTTGATATTCTCAGCTTTCCTTTTTAATGCGATACCACTGCGGTAATTCTCTAAGCCATGGGCATCACTGCCTGCAATAATCGGCAGCTTGTGTTTTTTGGCATAAGCACACGCTTGTCTGTCAAATTCATCATTACGGTTGCCAACATTAATTCCTTCCACTGCATCCACACAGGAGGGGAACAAGCGAATCTCTTCAATATATGCCCGTTTTCGAAAAGGATGAGCATGAATGATATAACCACCGGCTGCGTGAATCTGCTTATACTGTTCCTCCACCGACCAGTCCATAATCTGTGGATGCATCTTCAGCCATTCCTTATCCAGTCCGTAAATCAAAAACTCCGTAGCCCTGAAATTAGCCTCCCAACCAAAGAAAACGGACAGCCCCAGCTTATCCCCCTCTTCCTTCGCTTCCTCATAACCTTTACTGAACAGATCAATCCGTTCCTCCCACGAAAGTTTCTGGGGTACACAGCTATTACCATTAAAAAAATGATCAGTAACTACTATTCCGCTATAACCTGCTTCTTTATAAAATCTCACATGCTCAGCCCCGCTAAGGATTCCGCAGGCACTCGCTTGCTTTGTATGCAGGTGTGTTTCATATAAAAATAGGCTCATAATCCTCATTGCCTTTCTTAATACATCCTGATAATTATCTCGTTAAACTGTGATACAAATGTATAAATATTCTTTTTGATGAAACCTAAAGCAAACACATAAATCTGTTTATCTTCCCACCTACCGCTAAAATTCCCCCTGTCGCTCAGCTTCGAGGGGGGATGAATTTTATATCTAATAATTGTTCCTATTATACATCATTCTTGGTATTTTTCAATCATTATTTTTATTTTTTAATTAAATTAATTGAACCAAAGAAATCGTTCCTGAAATCAATTCCATCCTATCTCACTCATTAGCAGAACATTTAAACCTTCATCCCATACCTATAATAAAGAAGTTTTGTTTACCGCCCACCCACAACACCCCCTATGATAGTACGAACATATGATTGCCATACTACACATAGTACGAACGTATGATTGTAATACTTCTGGAAAACTTAAAACAAATATGTTATAATGTCCACGATTAAGCAGATTAGTCCATAGAAATATATGCGATTTATGTGCTTGCACAATAAATCGCATATACTTCTATGGATAAGTGCAACGTGAACGAGGAAGTATGCGGTACGCAGCTTCCGAGTTCCTAATCTGCTTACTTATCCTTAGCTACACATGATTTATATGCTTGCGTATTAAATCGCATATACTTCTATGGATAAGTGCAACGTGAACGAGGAAGTATGCGGCACGCAGCTTCCGAGTTCCTAAACTGCTTACTTATCCTTTGCTACACATGATTTATGTGCTTGCACAATAAATCGCATATACTTCTATGGATAAGTGCAACGTGAACGAGGAAGTTTGCGGTACGCAGCTTCCGAGTTCCTAATCTGCTTACTTATCCTTTGTGATAAGTGCAATGTGAACAGGGAATCCAGCGCTATGCAGCTTCCGAGTTCCTAATCTGCTATGGGAGTAGCAGATGATATAAAAAATAAAACTAAAGGGGTATTACACCATGGAACAATATAGTGGTAGTCAAATTGTTGTTTTAGAGGGGTTGGAGGCAGTCCGGAAAAGACCCGGAATGTACATCGGAAGTACAGGTCCCAGAGGTCTGCACCATCTGATTTGGGAAATCGTAGACAATGGAATTGATGAACATTTAGCAGGCTTTTGTACAAAGATTGATATAACACTATTAAAGGATGGCGGTATCGAAATATGTGATAACGGACGCGGTGTTCCGGTGGATATCCATCCGACGAAGAAAATCCCTACGGTCCGAGTAGTATATACCATCCTACATGCCGGTGGAAAATTCGGTAACTCCGTCTATAAGGTATCCGGCGGTCTGCACGGCGTTGGTGCTTCCGTAGTAAATGCTCTTTCCAAAAAGATGGTCATTGAGGTAAGACGTGACGGGAAGGTCTACCGCGATGAGTATAAGAACGGCGGTTATCCCATTACTCAGCTAGAGAATGGGCTTCTACCCGTTGTCGGTAAATGCAATAAATCCGACACCGGTACCAAGGTAACCTTCTATCCGGATGATTCAATTTTTGAGACTGTGGAATTCAAATCAGATATTATTCAGAAGAAGCTTAAGGAAATTGCATTCTTAAATAAGAATCTACTAATTAATTTTACGGATCAGAACACCGGAATCACGAAGTCCTATCAAGAGGAATTTGGTATAAAGAGCTTTGTATCCTACCTGACCAGAGAAATGACTCCTCTCCACGAAGAGCCTGTTTATATCGAGGGCAAAAGCGGGGATATTGAGGTTGAGGTCGCGCTCCAATATACGGACAGTTATACAGAGCAAATCAATGCCTATTGCAACCGCATCAATGTAGTTGACGGCGGAACACTGGTAACCGGCTTTAAGACCGCTTTAACCCGTGTGATGAACCAATATGCCAGAGAATTGAACGTTCTGAAAGAAAAGGATGAGAATTTTGATGGCAAGGATATCCGTAATGGTCTGGTAGCAATTATCTCAATCAAGCACCCGGATCCACAGTTTGAAGGTCAGACTAAAACTAAGCTTGGTAACACGGATGCCAAAAGTGCTGTTGAGGATGTATTCTCCTCGGAATCCCAGCGTTGGTTCGATAAGAATGTCGAGGTACTGAAAGCAATCCTAGATAATTCTCTAAAATCCTTCAATGCCAGACGTGCCAGCGACAAAGCAAGAGTTGCTGTAATGAAGCAGCTGAATGATGTTGATACCAGAAGTAAGCTGGCCTCCTGCTCCTCCAGAAAGCCCGAGGAATGTGAGCTCTATATCGTCGAGGGTGATTCTGCCGGCGGTACGGTTAAGACCGCGAGAAACAGAAGAACCCAGGCTGTGCTTCCTCTCAGAGGAAAAATCCTCAATGTTGAGAAAGCTACCCTCGAGAAAATCCTTGTTAATAATGAAATCAAATCCATGATTGCCACCTTCGGTTGTGGCATTGGGGATGAATTTGATATCTCCAAGCTTCGTTATGATAAGATCATTATCCTTACGGATGCCGATGTGGATGGTGCCCATATCAGTACCTTACTTCTGACCTTCTTCTATCGCTTTATGCCGGAGTTAATTCTGGAGGGCAAGGTTTACCGTGGTCTTCCACCCCTTTATAAGGTAGACTACGAGACCAGTGTCAAGGGAAAGAAGACGAAGAAGTCCGAGTACTTATTTAATGACTTTGAATTAGAGAAGTTCCGAAAAATTGAAGGCAATAAAATACTTAGTCTCCAAAGATATAAAGGACTAGGAGAAATGGATGCCCATCAGCTGTGGGAAACCACTCTTAATCCCGAAACCAGAATACTTGCGCAGATTGCGATTAGTGATACCGTGGAAGCAGACGAGATAACAACCCTGTTGATGAGCAGCAACGTTCCTCCCAGGCGTACCTTTATCATGGGTGAAGCAAAATATGCGAAGCTAGATATTTAAGGAGGATAACGTTGTGATAAAGAAAACTTATGACCAAATCATTCAGATGGATTTCTCCGAGGAGATGAAGAACAGCTTCCGAGATTATGCCATGAGTGTAATTATTGCCCGTGCCCTACCGGACGTACGGGACGGCCTAAAGCCGGTACAAAGAAGAATTCTCTATTCCATGATTGAGCTTGGCCTGGATCCGGCCAAGCCCCATAGAAAAAGTGCCCGTATCGTCGGTGATACCATGGGTAAATATCATCCCCATGGTGACTCCTCCATCTATGATGCCCTAGTTCATATGTCCGAGGATTTCTCCATGATGCTACCCTTGGTGGATGGACA
>JAEYXC010000103.1 GCA_023428655.1 Bacillota bacterium
GCCGGGGATCAGAATAATATATAACTGAAATGAAACATATGGGGGTGCTGCTCATGAATATCAAGGATGCAGTAAGAACCTTATTATTTAAGGAAAAGCAACAGACTGCCAGGAATCAACTGCATACAATTTGGGGTGAGAGCTTGGATGCGAATAGGGTATTGACGGAATATCCAAGACCTCAGCTTCGAAGAGATAATTATACAATATTAAACGGCTATTGGGACTATGGTATCACGACAGTGAATGAAAAGCCGGAACACTTTGAGGGGAAGATACTGGTGCCCTTTTCGCCGGAGAGTGTTCTCTCCGGCGTGAACCGGCAGCTTAAGCCGGGGGAATATCTATGGTATCAAAGAGAGCTTATCTTCGAGGAGAAGCCGGAAGGAATGCGGTTAATCCTTCATTTTGGTGCCGTTGACCAGAGCTGTAAGGTGTTTATAAACGAAGAGGAGGTGGCAAGACATCTGGGAGGCTACCTTCCGTTTTCGGTAGATATTACGGAGGATGTGAGGGTTGGTAGGAATCTTTTGACGGTGAGAGTGCAGGATACATCCGATACCTCTTACCACAGCAGAGGAAAACAGAAGCTTATCCGCGGAGGGATGTTCTATACCGCTCAGAGTGGTATCTGGCAGACAGTTTGGTATGAATGGGTTCCGAATAACTATATCACAGGTATTAAGCTGACTCCCTTATTGGAGCAGGGAGAGCTGGAATTGAGTATATATCAAAATCCTTCCATAGATGATCTTGAGCCTAAGAATTTTCAGATTGTCATTAAGGAGGAGGGCAGGGTTCTTCAGGAGATCACCACCAACGAGGGAAGCCTTCGGATTAAGCTGGAGAAGCTAATTCTATGGAGTCCCGAGAACCCCTTCCTTTATGGACTGGAGATTACGGCTGGGGAGGATAGAGTCTGTAGCTATTTTGCCATGCGTAGTGTTGAACTGAAGAAGGACGGGGCGGGAATTACTAGAATTTTTCTTAATCATGAGCCCTATTTTCAGAATGGATTATTGGATCAGGGCTACTGGCCGGATGGCTTATATACCGCACCCAGTGATGCTGCAATGATTTATGATATCGAGCAGGCTAAGGCTTTGGGCTTCAATATGTTACGTAAGCATATCAAGATTGAGCCCTTACGTTGGTATTATCATTGTGACCGTCTTGGGATGCTGGTGTGGCAGGACATGGTCAATGGCGGAGAGGAATACAATCAGCTTCTGGTAGGCTATTTGCCGACTCTTTTTCCCGGAGTAGCGGGGAGGATTAAGGATAAGCATTATAAACTTCTTGGTAGAGGGAACAGGGAAGGCAGACGAGTATGGAGCGCGGAATGCCGACGGACCGTTGAGCTTCTGTATAATTGTCCCTCCGTTGTTGTCTGGGTCCCCTTTAACGAGGGGTGGGGTCAGTTTGATGCGAAGGAAGCCTATCAGCTGATCAAGGAGTTAGATGGAACAAGACTGATTGATCATGCCAGTGGTTGGTTTGATCAGGGGATTGGTGATTTTGAAAGTATCCATAATTATTTCCATCCGCTTCGCGTAAAGCATAAGAATCGTGCCGTGGTATTCTCGGAGATTGGCGGATATGCCTGCTATATCATGGAGCATTCCTTCTCCTGGAAGGTTTATGGTTATAAGATTTATCTTACGAAGGAGGATTTGAACGCGGCTTATCAACGACTTTACCGTACCGAGCTGGCAAGTCTTATACAGCAGGGCTTATCAGCGGTTGTATATACCCAGCTGTCGGATGTGGAGGATGAGGTAAACGGATTGTTCACCTACGATCGGAAAATATGTAAGGTGGCACCGTTAACCGATTGGAGAAAGCAGGATGGAGTATAGAATCTAGACCTATGATAATGGGAAGGGGAACAGTATATGAAAGGGTATCAATACCGAAATGAAAAAGGGGTTTTTCAGCTTGAAAATCCGGAATTAACCAGCTACCTTTATTTTCCGATTGCAGGCGAAAACGGTGTCATGAGCAGTTTGACACCTACCTTGGGCGGGGATAGTAAGATGGGTCAGAATACCTTTGCCTTAGCACCGGTAAGCAGTGAGGATTTACATAATAGTAAATCCACTCGTAATTTCTGGTGCAAAATAAAGGAAGGTAAGGTATGGTCCGCCACAGGTAAATCGGCAATGCAGGAAGCAAAGCTCTTTACGAAAGAGAAGGATGAGACCTTATTGGAAGCGGGAGTGATGTGGCATAAGCTGACGAGAACCTCCAAGGAGCATCGGCTTAAATCGGAGATTATATCCTTTGTGCCTTATACGAAGGATTGTGTGGAGCTCATGCTTGTAACCATTACGAATCTGAATGAAAATCCTTGTACCTTGTCCTCAACAGCTGCCATACCGCTCTACGGACGTTCTGCCGATAATATCAGGGATCATCGAAATGTAACCTCCATGCTGCACCGGATTGAAACAACAAGGTATGGTGTGGTTCTGAACCCGACTCTTACCTTTGATGAACGGGGACACCAGAAGAATACGGTGGTCTATGGAGTTTTTGGCAGTACCGGAGAGGGTGAGGCCCCAATTGGCTTCTATCCGGTGGTGGAGGATTTTATTGGCGACGGAGGCTCCTTTGAATGCCCTAAGGCAATTATGGGGGATATTGAACCGGTGAAGGAAGGCTATCTGAGAAACGGCTATGAGGCCTTAGGTGGCATAGCCTTCCGAGAGATTACATTAGCACCGAATGCCTCGGTTTCTTATGTTGTCGTCTTGGGCTATGGCTCTTCAAAGGAGGAGCTGGAGGAGACAGCTTCAAAATATCAAAGCTTTGAGTATTGTATGGAATGTCTTTTGGCAACTCAGGCTTACTGGGAGGACCGAATTAATGTATCCTATCATACGGGGTCGAGAGATTTTGATGCGTGGATGCATTGGGTGAATTTCCAACCCATGCTGCGAAGAATTTATGGCTGTTCCTTCTTGCCCCATCATGATTATGGCAGAGGAGGCCGTGGGTGGAGGGATCTGTGGCAGGATTGTCTTGCTCTTTTGATCATGAATCCTTCCGGTGTCAGGGACATGCT
>JAEYXC010000136.1 GCA_023428655.1 Bacillota bacterium
GCTTCTTTCGAAGAAATCCGATATAGGTCCAAACAACATCAATTTCGGCTTCACAGTCAAAACCCCAAATCTTTTGCATAAGGTGTTCGGCGGAAAACACTTGGTAAGGATGTCGAAGGAATAATTCTATAAGCTGATATTCTTTATTATTCAGTCGAATATGTTGCTCTGATACGGATAGCATATATTGACTACAGTCAAGAGTTGTGTTTCCAAAGGTAATAACACTGGGGGTATATACCTGACTGCGGCGGGTCAATGCTCTGACACGAGCTAAAAATTCAGAAGCTGCGAAGGGTTTTGGAAGATAATCGTCTGCTCCTGCATCGAGACCTGCAACACGATCCTCAATTTCTCCCTTGGCTGTCAAAAATAATGTAGGAGTAGTAATACCACTATCACGTGCTTCCTTCAACACCGTCAAACCATCCTTATCCGGCATCATAATATCCAATACGAGGGCATCGTAGGAAAACTGTCGGATATAATCCGTTGCGTCGTTGCCATTATGAACAATATCAACGGAGAATTTATTTTTTTCCAGCATGATCTTTAAGGCTCTGGCAATGGAAATTTCGTCCTCTGCGATTAAAATTCTCATAATATCCCCTCCTGTCACTTTATTTTGGTAGAGTAATTCTCCTTATTACAACCCAACCCCCAAATTATTACTTGCGTTATATCATGATGTATTCTACATGATCATTAACCTTGTGAATCAACTCCGCCACTTGTTCTTTAGAATAAGTGAATCCGCTATTGACCCAATGGCGGATGATAGCAATACAGCCCTGAATGTGGTAGGTCGTTAAATAGCGCATTTCTTCTGAAATTTCCAAGTTATTCTCCTCATATAACCAGATACTGAGATACTTTTGTTCCACAAGCTCACAGACGCTATCCAGGAAATTTCTGTTTCCATGCTTTCCAAACAGCATATGCCAAATTTCGGTGTTGTTATACACATAGTCAATGATTGCATGATAGACACCATCATAGGAATGTGACGGATCGCTGTTAAAGATTTTATCCAGTTCAGACAAGACACCACTTTCTAATTGCTCAAATAAATCATAGATATCTTGATAGTGTGCATAGAAGGTTGCCCTATGAACATCAGCCCGTTCTGTGAGTTCCCGAACCGTAATGGCGTGCAGTTCCTTTTCCATCATAAGTTTTGCAAGAGCATCTCTTAAAGCCCTTTTTGTTTTTCGTACTCGTCTATCATTATTGTTCATAATTAAATTCCTTTTCTATACGACAGATCATAGTAAATATGTCGTTTACCCGATAAAACCATAGTAGGTTGAATATAGAAAAACGACACAATGTACATTATAATGTTATTAGTCGTTTAAGTCAACGAGGAGGAAGCATTGTGGATATAGAGATAAGGGAAATTAAGAAAAAGGATTATAGGAAAGCAATACAGTACGCAATAAAGGGGATGCATTTTAATAGGTATTTGGAGAATGATTTTCTATTAAAGCTATATGGAAGATACTTTTGGTATTTGGAGCTATGCAATGCTACGCAAGTAATATCTGCCTATATGGGTGATGAACTTGCAGGTGTTCTTTTGGCGGAAATAAATGGCGAAGAAAAAAGGTACCAATCGATTTGGATTAAAATGTATGTTAAGGTGTTTGATTTTCTGCAAAAGCTCTTTTATAGAGAGGGTGTGGGTGTCTATGAGGAAACAAATAAGCGAATGTTAGCACAATACAAGCGAGAACAAATTCCTGATGGGGAAATTCGATTTTTGGCTGCCAATCCGGACAGGAAGGGTAGGGGAATCGGTACTGTCCTATTAACTGAGTTGGAAAAAAGAGAGCAAGGGAAGTTAATCTATTTGTTTACGGACACGGGCTGTAGCTATCAATTCTATGAGCATAGAGGTTTTCTAAAAGTAGGGGAGAAGGAAGTGATCCTTGATTTTAAAGCAAATAAGGTGCCGTTGAAATGTTTGCTGTATAGTAAGCGGTTGACATATACACCCTAGATGTATTTGCTGTGGTGTATTCGAGTGGAGGGCTGTTGCAGCAGCCCTTCGCTCACAAAATTATATTCTCATTATATCTTTATAAGTTGAAATAAGCTTGAAAATCTAAGGCTATTCTTGATTTTATCTAAAAAACTATCCACAAGAACAGAATTTATATAACGAAAACTTCAATTTGGCTACTGGTATGCTTTTATGAAAATTCACAAAGCTTTCATCGTTTTTTTCAAGTACATTTCGGGATGGCTTCTTATAATATGGCTACAACCGAAAGAAAGGAGAAGGAGACTATGGATAAAAACAAATACCGGCATGAGCTAAAATATCAGATTAGTTATGTGGACTATCTTTCCCAGCGTCAGCGTCTTAAAGCCGTAATGAAGTCAGATGACCATGCAGATGTAGAAGGAAAGTACATGATCCGAAGCATCTATTTTGATAATTTTAATGATAAAGCGTTGCGAGAAAAAGTTAACGGCATACAAAAACGAGAAAAATGGCGCATCCGATATTATAACGATGACTTTTCCTATATCACATTGGAAAAGAAATGCAAACATAATAGCCTCTGCCTCAAATTGGATGCTATTCTTACCGAAGCAGAGTGCAGAGCACTTTTAAATGGTAATATCGATTGGATGCTGACACACACTTCTCAGCTGGTTCGAGAATTTTATTACAAGCTAAAGACCCAGCAGTTAAAGCCCCGTGTGCTGGTTTCCTATGAACGAGAGCCTTATATCTATATTCCTGGTAATGTACGAGTAACCTTTGATCGCAATATTCGAACAAGTCTGTATCATCAAAGGTTTCTGGAGCCATCGGTACAGGATATCAGTGCAACGGTTACACCCGACATTATTATCTTAGAAGTTAAGTATGACGATTATTTACCGGAAATCATCTCAAATCTGCTTCAGACGGAGGGCATCCGTCAGCAGGCATTTTCAAAATATGGTGTTTGCCGCAGATATGGTTAAGCACATCACAAAATGATTGGAGGAATCTTATATGAATTTTAATGATATATTCAAATCCAGCTTTCTGGACAATGTATCACAGTTTTCTGTTCTTGATACTATGATCGGCCTGACCGTTGCTTTGTTAATCGGACTTTTTATCTTCATCATCTATAAAAAGACCCTTACGGGTGTTATGTATTCCAGCGGATTTGCACTGACACTGGTAGGACTTTCTCTTATTACCACATTGGTTATTATGGCAGTAACCTCGAATGTCGTTCTGTCCCTCGGTATGGTAGGTGCATTATCCATCGTCCGTTTCCGTACGGCAATCAAGGAGCCTGTGGAAATTGTATTTCTTTTTTGGGCACTGGCAGCAGGAATTGTGGTTGGAGCAGGTATGATTCCCCTTGCAACCATCGGTTCAATCATTATTGGTGTAATTCTGCTCCTGTTTGCCAACCGGAAAATCCAAAACAATCCCTATATTCTTGTACTAAGCTGTATCAACGAAAAGGCGGAGGAAGCGGTTATGAGTGTTCTTGACAAGAGTGTGAAGCATTATGTTGTGAAGTCCAAAACCGTAAATGCTTCCGGTATTGAATTAACCGCAGAGCTTCGTACAAAGGATGCCACCACCTCCTTTGTTAATCGTATTACCGATCTGCAGGGAGTGGAACACGCGACCCTCGTCAGCTATAACGGCGAATATATGTCATAATGGAGGGAATAGCATGATTGCACACAAACACATTACCAAAATTGTTGCTGTAATCATGGCGATCGCTGCTTGTTTTTGCTTATACGCAATAGCATCTGCCGAGCAGCTGGTTACTGCCTTCGGCGACACAGGTATTTCGTTGGAATATGAAGAAAAGCTTTTTGACACAAGCAAAATCATCAGTGTCAACATCATTATGGAGGATTCTGAATGGGCAGATATGCTTACGAATGCAACAGCAGAAGATTACTACCAATGCGATGTTGTAATAAACGGTGAAACGTATTATCGTGTCGGTATTCGTCCGAAAGGAAATACCAGTTTAAGCTCAATCGCCAGTGACCCCAATACGGATCGTTACAGCTTAAAATTAGAGTTTGATCATTACGTGGACGGTCAGACCTGTTACGGTCTTGACAAGCTCATTCTGAACAACAACTATGCGGATGCTACCAATATGAAAGAAGCGTTGATTTATGATATGTACCAATATATCGGTGCGGATGCATCGCTGTACAATTACGCGAATATATCCGTCAATGGAGAATATTGGGGTGTATATCTGGCATTGGAAGCGGTGGAGGATAGCTTTCTTTTGCGAAACTTTGGTACAGAAAGTGGCGAGCTCTATAAACCGGACAGCATGGAGATAGGTGGGGGTGGAGGCGCTGGCAGGGAGAATGTCAATCCCGGAGGCATGGCTCCAGGTGGTATGGATATCAGTAACATGACTCCCCCAACAAATAATCCTTCTGTTAACGGAGGGAATGAAACGACTCAGGCGGAACAGGGGGGCAATAACCTCACTGCAGAAAGGCCAATGGCAGGTGCCCGACCGGATATGGGAGAAGGTGGTAGAGGCGGCTTTACAATGGGAGGAAACGGTGCCGATCTAAACTACATCGATGATGAATTAGATAGCTACTCAACCATTTGGGATGGTGAGGTAACTGACACCTCGGACAGTGATCATAAGCGTGTTGTTACTGCACTGAAGAATATATCGGAGGGAACGGACCTTGAAGAATATATGGATATTGATAATTTGCTCAAATATGCAGCAGTCCATATTTTCTCGGTCAATGCCGACAGCCTATCTGGTAATATGGCACACAATTATTATCTTTACGAAAGGGACGGTCAGCTCAACCTTCTGCCATGGGATTATAACCTTTCCCTCGGAGGTATGGGCACAATGAGCGCAAGCGCAACCGATACGGTGAATGACGCCATAGATAATGCGTTCTCCGGTACAAAATTCTTTGACGCCTTACTGGCAGAGGAAGAGTACCATGCACAGTACTATGCTTATTTACAGCAGCTAGTAGACGAGTATCTGCTCGGTGATGGATTTGAACGTTTTTATAACCGTACCCGCACACAGATTGATGAACTTGTCAAAACCGATCCGAATGCACTTTATACCTACGAGGAATATATAGCGGCTCATGAAACTCTTTACGAAGTAGTAAAGCTCCGTGGGAAATCCATAGATGGGCAGATTAACAAGACAATTCCATCAACAAAGAGCGAGCAGCGCAATTCAGATACGTTGATTGATGCTTCCCATCTTGATCTCAGTGTTATGGGAGTTATGAATATGGGGGGAGGTGGAGGCAATAGCAATACACCACCACAGGCAGGTGGAGGAATGCCGGGTAATACACAAAGTAACAATGATGAGATAAATAACAACACAGCGAAGGAACAAACACAAGGTCCTTTCGATACAGAAAAAATACCGAATGTAAATCCCGGCAACAATGGTTCGACTTCGACTATGCAAAACCTTATCACATACGCTATTTGCGTTGCTGTTCTCCTCGTAGCACTGGTTTTTGCAAAATGCTATAAGAGGAAGCCTCGCAAGCGGTGAGTTTAGAGTAGGGAATCAATTCATAATTTGATTACTGTAGTAGGGATTTGATATATTAAGTTGCGTCCCAAATAATATTTTGTTATACTAGAGTAGTGTTATAACAGCATTCCACATTCAAAGGAATGCTGTTATTGTTATTTTATTGTAACTATATCTGATTATAAAGGGAACTTCGATATGAAATGGATGAAAGATGGTTTTAAACGTATCGCGCACTCGGATAAAGAGCAATTAGAATTCGAGAAGAATAACTGCCTTCTGGTTCTTGGCAGAATTCGGTTAATTTCCTGGGCGAATATTTTCTTGTCTGTTTTTTGGGCGTATGTTGATTGGATGATTTCAAACAATGGTGTTGATCGGGTCTATATCAGAACATTAATCATTATGCATATGATTAGTGTAGTTGCTTGCGCTGTGTTTTTAATCGTTTACCATGGGATGAGTAAGCAGGAAAGTAAGAATTACCGTGGTTTATCCATTTCTACTAAGGTATATGTATTTTTGTACATACTGTTTGGAGCTGCTGCCTCGATTAATAGTCAAAGGTACACCGGTAATATATACTCCTATATTATTCTATCTTTGATTGCTGCTATTGCATTTACCTTAAGACCATCCTATATGCTCTTTGCTTTCGGTGTAAATCATATTATTTTTCTTACGGGTATTGGCATTCTTAGTAATGACATTAATCAGTTTCTGGTGAAAATGATTAATGCAACGATACTGGCTGGTGCCGCCTATTTGATTGGATTTATCTTTTATCGACAACGAATGCTGGAGTATTTTGTTCGAAAGGAATTAGTAGAAAATGAGGATAATTTCAAAAAGCTGTTCTATGTCAATCCTTACCCGGTATTCATTACTCGAATGGAGGATGGAAAGATTATCGATGCAAACCGAAGGGCCTATAACTTACTGGGGATTGATCCGGAGGGCTTGGATCGCTTCGAAATCATTGACGGTTATATAAAAAATGATACTCGATTGGCACTTCAGGAGGAGTTACAAGAAAATAACAGTACCTATAACCGGATTGTCGAATACAATGTGAGAGGCCAGCAGATGTGGGTGACGGCGAATTATGAGGTAATTGACTATCATGGGGAACAATGTATTCTGACAGGAATTATGGATATAACAGAGATCCGAAAAGCGGAAAAAGAGCTGACACATTATGCATCCATTGATTCCTTAACCGGAATTTTGAACAGAAGAATGGGCTACAAAAAACTGGAAGAACTATTATCAAAAGCAAAAAAAACTTCTCTGGAATTCGTATTATGCTTTCTGGATATCAATAACCTAAAAAAGATCAATGACACCTATGGCCATATGGAAGGAGATCGTTATATTGTTTTCTTCTGTAATCTGATAAAAAATAAACTTCAGGCAGAGGATGTTTTTTTTCGAATGGGAGGGGATGAGTTTATCATTATATTTATGAATAACAATAAGTCCCAAGCGGAAGTTATCTGGAAGGAATATAGGAAGGAGTTTGAGGAGGTAAATCGGAAGGGAGAGCTACCCTATAGCATTAGTGCAAGCCATGGGCTGTTTTATTATCAATCAGGAATGGAGATAGACGTCGATCAGATTATAGAAAAGGCGGACAGACAGATGTACAAAGAAAAAAGAAGGCATAAGAAGGAATTTAATAGTAAAGCGATAGTGCACCCTGAGAACAGCGAAGAGAGAACTCAATATACAAGCTGATTATGAAGAGAATAAGAATGCAAACTTTATGGAGTTTTGATTATATCAGAAGGAGAGCAAGGAATGAAGGAAAATATTTTGTTTCAGCTAGATATGTGTTGGCAGCTTTATCAATATCATATGGACAGTCTTGCAGAGAAGGAGGCAATGTGGACCTTTAGCCCCATAGGTCTGCAGGTGAGAAAGCAGGAGGATGGATGGAAGATAGATTGGCCGGAAAATGAAAGCTACGATATGGGACCTTCCAGTATCGCATGGACGATGTGGCATATGATATATTGGTGGTCCACTGCAATCGATCGTAATTTTGAGAAGGGTACCTTAAAGAAAGAGGATATACCTTGGCCTGGTAATATCGAAAAGGCAAAAGCAGCAATAAAGGAATTGCATGATATTTGGATAGCAAAGCTAAATGATCTGTCTGAGGCGGATTTTCAATCAACACAGTTTGCCAAATGGCCTTTTGAAGATAGGAGCTTTGTTGATGTTGCACTTTGGTTAAATGGAGAATTAATGAAAAACACCGCTGAAATCGGATATGGACGATTTTTATTTGCAGCAAATAATCAATAAGCGATATGATTGTCTAAAGGAATCTGAATGAAATATGGTATACAAATACAAGCAGAATCAACTTAAGATTTTCCTGTGTTATGATACTCGAGATCAGCCCTCAATACTCACTGATGTGAATAGATTGAGGGCTGTTTTTTGGTTTTGTATATTATCACGAAAAACATTAAAAACCGGTTGCAAAATATATAAAAAATATTGAAATTATACAGTTTTTATGTTATATTTATAACAATAAGTACTAATACATATATGTTAGCTTTAAGTTGAATTGGTAAATAGTGTTAAAAATGATCTTTCTCGTAGGCTAGGGTAACTTGCATCATGGATAATATCCTATGCATTGCATGGATAAAGACTGAACATTGGAGATGATAATTTGAAACGAGTATTTGGATTGGTTGAAGCTGTATTTGATATCCTTTATCTTCTAACTGCTTTAATTCTTGGTCTGGTGTTACTGTTAAATTCAGACAATAACGCTATTTTTCTCTTAGCAGGCATTATGGCCATGGTGTTGGCTTTGGGTGATGCCTTTCATTTAGTACCGCGTATCATACTCATTGTTATGACAAATAAAGAGGAGCAGCTACGCCGATTTCTTGGGCGTGGAAAGCAAATCACGTCTATCACAATGACGATATTCTATTTAATTCTTTGGCAGATTGGATTGATTTCTTTTAACCCTAAATTTGGTGACATATTGTCTTATATCGTCTATATTCTTGCTGCAGTTCGTATTCTACTTTGCCTGTTGCCGCACAATGAATGGCAGGAGAGGTATCCGCCTGTTAGTTGGGGAATCCGGCGTAATCTTCCCTTTCTTATATTGGGTTTAATGGTTGCAGGGTTATTTTTTCATTATAGAACTGTCATTCCAGGGCTAAGTCTACTTTGGCTTGCCATCATCGTTAGCTTTGCCTTTTATTTGCCGGTAGTGCTATGGTCAAACAAAAATCCCCAAATTGGAATGCTTATGCTACCTAAGACATGCGCATATTTATGGATGCTATTTCTTTTTATATCGTTGTAGTTATCCTTGTGATATTTACATAAACAAATAGGTAATTGTGAAACGAAATCATCTTATTAAAATGAAAGGAGAATTATCATGAATGATCACAAGAAGCTTACAAACGAAGTTGGGGCTCCGGTAGCTGACAATGAGAATTCGATTACCGCTGGTCCTCGTGGTCCCGTTGTAATGCAAGATGTATGGCTGATGGAAAAAATGGCACACTTTAACCGTGAGGTAATTCCCGAACGACGCATGCATGCAAAAGGTTGGGGTGCATATGGAAAGCTAACCATAACCCATGATATTTCCCAGTACACAAAAGCAAAGGTGTTACAGCCCGGGAAGGAGACCGATTTGTTTATTCGCTTTTCCACAGTTGCAGGGGAGCGAGGTGCAGCCGATTGCGAGCGCGACATTCGTGGCGTAGCGATTAAGTTCTATACCGAGGACGGAAACTGGGATTTAGTTGGCAATAACACGCCAACCTTCTTTATTCGTGATGTACATAATTTTTCGGACTTAAACCGTGCGGTTAAAAGGGATCCTCGAACCGGACGTCGTTCAGCGCAAAATAACTGGGATTTCTGGACCTTGCTACCGGAATGCTTCCACCAGGTGACCGTTGTTATGAGTGATCGTGGAATCCCGGCAACGTTTCGTAATATGCATTTCTTCGGTGAGCATACCTTCTCCTTCTATAACGAGAAGAATGAGCGTGTCTGGTGTAAATTCCACTTCAAGACGCAGCAGGGGATTAAGAACCTCTCCAACGAGGAAGCAACTGAGATCAACGGCATGGATCGTGAATTCCATGGTAAGGATCTATATGAGGCCATCGAGACCGGCAATTTCCCTAAGTGGACGATGTATGTGCAGATTATGACAGAGCAGCAAGCTAAAAACCACTATGAGAACCCCTTCGACATCACGAAGATATGGCGTCATTCTGAATTTCCTCTCATTGAAGTGGGTGTACTGGAGCTAAATCGTAATCCTGAGAATTACTTTGCTGAAGTAGAGCAGGCTGCCTTTACTCCTGCCCATGTAGTACCGGGTATCGGCTTTAGTCCGGATCGTTTTCTGCAGGGTAGATTGTTTGCCTATGGTGATGCTCAACGCTACCGCTTAGGCGTTAACTACAATCATATTCCGGTTAATCGTGCCAAAGTCGAGGTCAACGAATATCATCGTGACGGTGCAATGCGTATGGATGGCAATTACGGCGGTACGCCTGCATATTCTCCCAACAGCTATGGTGCATGGACTGCTCAGCCGGATGTGATGGAGCCGCCCTTGGATCTGGAGGGTGCTATGTATCGTTATGATCCTAAGGATGATCCGACGGATGACTGTTTCCGGGCCGGTGGTGATTTATGGCGTGTTCTCACCGAAGATAAGAAACAAATCTTAATTAATAATACCGCGCAGGATATGGCATCCGTAACGGATAATATTAAGTATCGCCATGCTGCCCATTGCTATTTAGCTGATCCAGAATACGGCGAGCGCTTTACCATCGCTGCTGGTTTGGATTTTGATAAGGTGAAGGAACTTTCCAAGCTTGATCATTCCGGATTGGTTCAGGCAACTCTTCCTAGTACAATCTAAGACATTAATTATCAGAACTAGTTTTATATAAGAGTGAGCTATAATAACAATTAAGAGTCGAGTATCGATCCTTTTGATCGATGCTCGACTCATTTTGAACCTTATACTATCTTTTAATTAGCAAAACAGATAAATCATTCACATTGGTACCGGTAGGACCTGTGAAAATAAGACCATCACAGGCTTTTAACCCGTGATAGGCATCGTTCTCCTCCAGTACTTTAAATACATCCATTCCATGATCGGAAAAAGCTTTCACTGTGTTTCCATCCACATAACCACCGGCTGCATCCGTCGGTCCATCCGTACCATCTGAACCAATGGAGAAAACAGCTGTATTTTCTAACCCTGCAATACCGATGGCGGAGCCTAAGGCTAATTCTTGATTACGACCGCCTAACCCCTTCCCTTTTAGGTGTACCACTGTCTCACCGCCTAGGATAAACGCCAGTGACTTATCCGTATTACTGTAATATTTGGCAATGGAGCCCAAGAAGCTACCTGCTTCTCTGGCTTGACAATTTAGGCTTGCAGTAAGAATCATTGGCTCATAACCTAGTTCTCTGCATTTTTTTTCTGCAGCAACGCAAAGCTGTGTGACACTACCGGTTACCTTGGTGGTTACATTTGTAAGTGTACTTGGAGTTTCAATATTCAGTAGCGCTTCTATTTCCTCAGAAACAGTAAGCTTGTATTTATTCACGATATCCCATGCCTGTTGACAGGTTGAGCCATCCGGATAAGCAGGTCCGGATGCAATCATATCAAGTGGATCTCCTATAATGTCGGAAAGAACTACGGAAAAGACCTGCGCGGGTTCACAAAGCTTTGCGAATTTTCCTCCCTTAACGGCAGATATTCGTTTGCGTATGGTGTTCATTTCTACAATGTCTGCTCCACATGCCAGGAGCTGTTTGGTAAGATCCTCCAGCATATCCTCAGGGATAAGGGGTTTTTCAAAAAGTGCAGATCCCCCACCGGATATTAGAAAGAGTACATTATCATTCGCGGAGAGTCCTGTTACTAATTGAATGGCTTGCTCAGTAGCAGCAAAGGAGTTGCGATCCGGAACGGGATGTCCCGCTTCGAATATACGTATATGGGGCAGGTCTCCCATGGAGTGGTCATATTTTGTAATAACAATTCCATCATTAATTCGTTCTCCCAATAAATCAGAAGCAGCTTTTGCCATGGACCAAGCAGCTTTACCGATGGATACTAGAATTAGCCTTCCCTCGGAGAAGTTGGTATCTTCCAGCGCTTTTTTTACGGCTGTATCGGGTAAGGCGGCTTGAATTGTTGAATCAATAATTTGCTGTGCATCATTTCTAAGGTTCAAAACAAAGTCCTCCATATCTGTTATTGAATAATCCAATCTCAATTAGATTATTTCATGATAGAGATTAAAATCTCAAAAATATCCAAGCTCTATTATAGAGTATATAATATCAAAATACAACGAAAATAAGCTGAATTAGTGCACTAGCGAAACCTATCAGATCAGTAGAGATTAGGCACCAATCTGTCCGGCTCCTTTTTACATAAACCTGACATTGGACAAAATGGAAATGTTATAATATAATAATAGGAATTAATATCATTTTACATATACTGCTAAGCTATCAAATGGATAGCGGCTTAATAATAAAGGAGGTTGGTGTAGTGGATATTCAGCTGCAAATGAACAATATGGAATCAGAATATATCATAACCGTAGATGAACAGGATAAGGAGACGGGATACCGTGAAAAGCTAGAGGTGCATAGAAACGGGATCCTTCACCGTGCATTTTCTGCTGTGATCTTTAATAATAACGGGGAAATGCTGCTGCAAAAAAGAGCCAAAGGGAAGTATCATTCTCCGGGACTCTGGAGTAATACCTGTTGTAGCCATCAAAGAGTGGGAGAAACCTTAACGGAGGCAGTTTCCAGGAGAATACAAGAGGAGCTAGGGTTTACCTGCGATTGTAAGGAAATATTTCAATTCAAATACTATGTGGAATTTGATAATGGACTGATGGAACATGAAATAGATCATGTGTTTTTAGGTTATTTTAATGAAATGGTTACTCCGAGAGAGGATGAGGTGGAACAGGTTCAATGGGTAAAGTTAGATCAGCTAAGGAAGGACATGAAGGAATATCCGCAGCGCTATACCGTATGGTTTAAAATACTGATGGAGCAGCCGGAGATGTTATCCATCGATAAACTTCAGTCAGAGGATAAATAATGAATAGGTTACATGAAATTGAGACTATTGGGGAAGCACATGGAAAGCTGATATTGGTTGGGGAGCATATCGTGGTTTACAATAAACCAGCCATCGCTATTCCCTTTCCCCTTAAAATATATGCCGGAATTAAAGGAAGGAACGATGAGGATATATCAATCTCTTCCGATGTATATACCGGTAAATTAGAGGAACAGTCTAATTGTATGAAAGGCTTATACCATTGCATTCAACAATCCTTATTAATCTGTAAGAAGCCTAAGGCAGGTCTTCAAATCGACGTCAAATCAGAGATCCCCGAAGGGAGAGGATTGGGCTCCAGTGCAGCCGTTGCAACTGCAATCACCAGAGGGATATTCAGGCATTTTCAACAGCCCTTATCCGAGGAGGAGCTTTTTTCCCTGGTATCAATGTCGGAGACCCATGCTCATGGAAATCCCAGTGGCATCGATATGGTAGCTGTTAGCAAAGAGGAGCCAATTCTTTTTTGTAAGCCTATGAGGGTAGCTTCTATAACTGCGCCGAGTGCATTCCATATTATTGTAGCCGATACCGGCCAAGCCGGTGCTACAAAAAAAGCAGTGGAGCATGTGAGAGATTTGAGAGTGCAACGACCAACCTTGATCGACCATATTATCAAACAAATAGAGGAGCTTGTAATAAAAGCCAATGAGGCTATCCTGGATGGTAATCCAAGCTTGCTGGGTGAGTTGTTATTAAAGAACCACGAAAAGCTAAAGGAACTGGAGGTCAGTAATCCAATGCTGGATCACCTAGTGGAGGTTGCGATCCGCTCCGGAGCGTTGGGGGCCAAATTAACTGGTGGTGGTATGGGTGGCTGCATCTTAGCTCTTGCAAAGGATACGAGGGATGCAAAGATTATTTCTAAGGAACTAAAGAATGGTGGGGCTAAGATGGTCTGGAGCTTTTCAACAGATTCGAACAGGCTTTATCAATGGAATGGTTAAGGGAGGAGATAATGTTGAAGTCAACTGCCAGAGCAAATACTAATATTGCATTAATCAAATATTGGGGCAAGCGAGATGAGAAGCTGTTTTTACCTATGAATAGCAGTCTTTCGATTACACTGGATAACTTTTATACAATTACCACGGTTGAGTTCAAGGAGGAACTAACTGAGGATAAGGTCTTATTAAATCAAAGCCCAGTGAGTGTAGCAGAGAGGATTAAGCTTTCTTCCTTTATGGATGTAATCAGACGACATGCCGGGGTGACACTTTATGCTAATATTTCAACTCAAAATTATGTGCCGACGGCTGCAGGCTTTGCTTCCTCGGCATCGGGTTATGCTGCCTTAGCAGCGGCGGCTACAAAGGCAATCGGACTTAATCTTTCCGAGGAGGAATTATCCGGGATAGCTAGGCAGGGATCCGGATCGGCTTCAAGATCCATCTATGGTGGATTCGTTGAATGGGAGAAGGGATGTAGAGCGGATGGATCGGATTGTGTTGCTCATCAGATTATCGATGAGAATTCCTGGAGACTTTCCATTCTATCGGTAGTGATTACTTCCGATCAAAAAAGAGTATCAAGCAGGGAAGGGATGAAGAGAACCGTGGAGACCTCTCCATTCTATGAAGGATGGCTGGATACCGTCGCA
Source organism: Bacillota bacterium (assembly GCA_023428655.1). Taxonomy (GTDB): domain Bacteria; phylum Bacillota; class Clostridia; order Lachnospirales; family Lachnospiraceae; genus Mobilitalea. The sequence continues at coordinate 14,330 of JAEYXC010000136.1, forward strand.
AATGATATGCAAGAAGCAAAGAAAGCAATCATGGATAGAGATTTTATTGCACTTGGTGAGGTTCTTGAACATAATGCGCTAAAAATGCATGCTACCATGCTTGGAGCCAGGCCATCAATTCTGTATTGGGAAGGTGGTACCCTTGATGTGATGCATTCCATTCATGGACTTAGGCAGGAGGGAATACCGGCTTATTTTACAATTGATGCCGGTCCAAATATAAAGGTTCTGTGTCAACCTAAGGATGAGGAATATGTGGTTAACAACTTATTGCGGTTAGAGAAAGTCCAAACAGTGTTTCGCTGCCATCCCGGAGAGGGAATAAAGTATTTACCAGAATGAGTGAGGGTCAGATTAACATAGATTAATGAGATAAAGTAATAAAATGAGTAACAAGAAGAGAAATAAGAAATGTAATAAGATGTTTATATGAAGAGTAATCAGAAGTAACGGAGGATCTAGGAATTTTTCGGACAAGAATTTAAGTAAGCTCTTAAGAAAAAAGGAATCAGAGCATCAAATATATGAAGAACTTAGAAAAGAGATACAATTGCAGAAAGGATGGGTAGCAGACAATATGAAGAATCAGAATAGAATCAAGAATTCCGGTAGTAAGCATAAGGATGAGGAATTACTTCGTGACGATTTAAAGCCTTCGGATGATAATATAGAGATTTGGGACGATCTGGTTCGTATTAAGGATTTAGTGAAGGCATTATTTATTTGTATCATCACTACCTTTTGTGGATATTTTCTTTCCCCAAGTGACTCCTATAAACCCTTACTTTTTGGTTTGGTCGGTGCAATTGTGGGCTTTTTAGTCTCCAGTTTCTTAATTAAACCAAAGAGAGAATTTGTTGAAGAGAATTAGGAGAGCAAGATTATGATAAATATATTAATTCAAATGATAATCGCTGCTACGGTGGCAGCAGTTCTATATACCATAATAGGAGCAACCCCCGGAGCGGATGAGACCGCAACGATCGCTCCGATCACCTTAATCTTGGTGTTAACAGGGGTGCAACCGATTGTAATCCTAACCTTTTTTATGTCCGCTATTGTTGCAAGCAAGTTAATTGATGCCGTTCCGATATCGGTTGCAGGTATTCCGGCTGGTGTAATGTCCACACCAATGGTCGAGCATGCACAGCTGCTAAAAAGAGAGGGACTAACGGATGTCAGCATACGCAAGATAGCCTCAGGAGCAATCATAGGAAATTTGGTATCAATCCCGGTAGTTTATTACTGGCCAATTCGTTAGTACCCTTTGCAAGTATAATTAAGGAGTATGGGGATGTCGTATTTTTTATCGGAGCGATCTTGCTGGCTCTCATGAGTCGGCATCGTTGGATTTCCCTTGTAGCAATCCTTCCCTTTGCCTTATTAATTCAAGGGTTAAGATATTTGTACTGGGAGATTGGTGCGGTGGAGCGAGGAACCAATGTATTTACCTCATTCTTTCTCGCGATCACCATAGGGCCCGCAATATTAAGCTTATTTGAATTATTGAATAAAGATAAAAGAAACGAAATGAAAACCCATCATAAAAAAATAATCAGTCTGAAAAAGGAAATATCCACAAGAGGATTGCCAAATCCTTTTAAAATACTGACAAAAACGGAAATTGGATACAGTGCAGCGGCATCCTTAATCGGCAGTTTCGTATTTATGCTTAGCCCTGTAGGACTCACAATTTTCTTCGGAGAGTTATTTGCAGGTAGGATAAAGGACCCGATTAAAAAGGCTTCCTTAGCGGTAACCTGTATGGAAGCGTTGGCGCAGGCAACGTATATTGCGGGGACACTGATTCCTCTGATTGCACTGGGGATTCCTTTATCACCGGTAGCGATAGGGCCTGCCAATCCTTTGTTTTTGGCAGAACCCGTATTTAACCTAGAACACAACCTTCATCATGTACTAACAATGAATGATTTTGTCTGGGCGACCATTATTGGAGTAGGGATCGCATCCGTTTTTACTTATTTTATTGCAGTAAAATATTCTAGGAAGGTATGCCTCTTCTTTATCGAAAAGATACCCCATGAAGCAATTTTGGGACTGTTTATTAGCCTGGTGTTATTACTGGCATATATGGATGGTGGCTTTATTAATATTGCAGGAATCCTTCTTATCGGTCTGGTATCAGGGGTACTCCATCGATTGGGAGTTAATTATGGTGTTCTATTTATGATTTTGTATGCAGCTCCTTGGCTGCTTCGTGTTTTATAGAAAATATAGCAGCGGACTCATATTACCATGCATGGCTTGTTAATTGCTCCTGTCATCAGTTGCTCATGACAGGATATGAATGAGATAAGAAGTACTATGATTGGAAGGAAAATGATATGAAGGATTCAAGCCTAAGTATTAAGGTGCCGGGAAAGCTAATGATTGCCGGAGAATATGCGGTACTTACAACCGGATATCCGGCCATCGTTACTGCCGTTAATCGGTATATTACAATAAAAATAGGTAAAAGCGATAAATATAAGCTTAGTGTTACTTCCTCAGAACCGATGGAGGTTATCTGGAGTTATAATCCTATGGGAGCTATGACAGGTCTGGAGGGTGAAGAGTATTCTTTTATAAAAGAAGCGATTCATATCGCTTGCCAATATTTAAGAGAAATAGGAGTATGGATAAGTCCATTTGAGCTTCACATAGAAAATGGATTAAATGATATGTTAAGCGGAAAGAAGTATGGCCTAGGCTCCAGTGCTGCAATTGTAGTCGGAGTAATTAGCGCGATTTTGGCTTACTTCAACCAGGGAATTGAAAATGATCCGCTAAAGCTCTATAAGCTGTCCTGTATCGCTCACTTGAAAACCCAGGGGAATGGTTCCGGAGCGGATATCGCTGCATCGGTATATGGGGGATGGATTTGCTATTATCGATATGATTTGTCATGGCTTAACACCAAGCTGGAGGATCAAAAGGTGACCATTGCCAGCCTACTTCATAGCTCCTGGCCGGGGTTATGCATCAAAAGAGTGTTATTGCCGGATCCTATGAGCTTGCTTGTGGGGTGGACAAAGTGTGCCGTGAAAACCTCGCCTCTGGTGGAGCAAATAGAAGATTTCCATAGGAAGAATCCAGAGCAATATGAAGCATTTTTAGAACGGAGTAAGACTGCCGTTGAGGAGTTTATAGGATCCTGTGCTTTGGGGCAGGAAGCAGGTGTTCTTCATGCAATTCATGAGAATAGAAGGGCTTTGCAATACCTTAGCGACATAACCGGAGTACAGCTGGAAACAAAGGAAATCAGACTCTTATGTCAAATTGCTGATCAATATGGCAGCAGTAAATTCTCCGGTGCCGGCGGCGGAGATTGCGGGATAGCTTTATTACACTGTCTAGGTGATATCAATGCCTTAAAACAAGAATGGGAAGGGGCTGGTATCCTGCCCTTAGATATTCAAAGTGCCGAGCACGGAGCAGTGATTGAGGCAAAGGAGTATGAGCTACTCTAGAAAAATGAACGATAAAAAAGAATGATATCATAAAACATCACCTAGCAGAAAGGTGTTTTCGAACCTGTATAAGAAAAAGGCTTTCCCACACAGCACCTGTGTAGGAAAGCCTTATTTGTTACAATTCTAATCATGAGAAATTCTCAATCATAGGGAGCTAATACTTTCTCTCAAGCAAAGCAAATAATTATTGGCTTAGTCCAACTGCACTTGATACCGGGAGAGTAAAACAAATTCCGTGAGCTTCTGTTTTAAAGCCGGAATACTGCTTAATGCTTTGCATTATTCGTTCGGAGGTATCATTATCAACAATTGTTAAAACGATTTCCTTTTCCTTATCCGTACTGATACCCATAATCTCTTTATGTTGAAAGCTATAGCGGCGAGCATTAATAATCGTAGCCCCACAGGAACCCTGTGAACGGATATACTCGACGATCTTTTCGGCAAATCCCATATTAACAACGATATACAAGGCCTTCATATTACTATTTTCCATTTCTACCTCCTATATTATACTGACATCTTATCAACAGGAACGACAAAAGCAATTCCTGTATTTGGTTTATTAAAATTCAGCTTCGTCACCAACTGCTCCATGAGCGGTGGTGTTAAATTACTTGTTAATATACATGTAATCAGGACTTTTTTCTCATCTGGAAGAAGACCCAACATATCTTTAAAATAGCCGGATTGTACCGAACCCTTAGCATACACTACATCGATGAGATGACAGCCAGAGTTGACTAGTAATTTCAGTACATCATCCTTATATTTTCTAGCCGCAATTACAGTTAAATAATCAATCGAATAATCAGATTCCATCAAGGCCATCGGTTCCCTCCTTCGTTAAAATTGACTCCACGTCATCAATTGTTTCATGAATATCAGTTTGCACATGCTCCTCGACCGCTTCCGTTAACTGCTCTCGTTGATTGATAAGAGACGCTAATTCCTCTAATTCATCAAGCTCAGCCTCGATTACGGTCTGATTTACCTTCTTCATAGCTATATCATACACTATACCTAAAAATTGTACAGCAATCAATGGGGTGACAGAAATAAAAGCAATAATACCAAAACCATTTACTAAAATGGATTGGCCGCCGGAGGAGGATTTGTGTGCTACTGCCTGTGCCACACCAAGGGTTAATGGGGTTAAAAAGGCGGAGGTTAAAGCACCGCCGGAAACGCCACCGGAGTCGAAGGCCAGACCAACGAAAAGCTTTGGTGTGAAAAACATCATAATCAGAGCGATTGCATAAAGAGGAACTAAAAACCAAAGAATATTTATCTCGGTTAATATCTTTACCATTGCGAGTAAAGAGGCAAAACCGATACCGATGGCAAGGGTCATTCGTATGGTCAGCTTTTTGATATGACCATTTGTGATTTCCTCCAGCTGTTCCCCTAACACAGTAACAGCAGGCTCCGATAGGGTAATAGCAGCTCCCAGAATATAGCCAATGAGCAGCAATAACCATTTAAACCATTTGGGACGTGAGGCCTCCAGAAATACTTCTCCTATGTACTTACCTGCAAATGCAAAGCCGTAGTCTATTCCTGACAGGAAGATCATTAAACCGATAAATACTATGATTGCTCCGAGTAAAATCTTAATAAAGTCCTTTTTGGGCTGCTTAATGAGGAAATACTGAAAGGGCAAAAATATTAAGATGATCGGCAGCAGTGCCAGGGTAATACCAAATAAATTACCGGAGAGGATTTCTCCTATTGTAATTTCGGTACCGGGGGAATAGAGCTGTTCCGGAGGTAATACACCGCCAAATTTGATGTTAAGTACAATCGCATAAATCGATAAGGCTAAAATGGGACCTACGGAAGCCAGACCGATTATACCAAAGGTGTCGTCATTACTTTTATGCTTGGACATTGTAACGGATACACCCATACCCAATGCTAATATAAATGGTACTGAGATATCGCCGGTGGTTGCACCGCTTCCATCGAAGGCCAAGGCAACAAATTCATTGGGGACAAAGATTAATAAGAGAAAGGTAAGGATATACAAAACACCAAAGACAATCTTTATATTGATGTCCTTCATAATACGGTACAGAGAAAAGCCTACTAATATACCGATACCGAGCCCCATGATCCAGATAAAAATTGTCTCATCTATGATTGGCATAACCATATTAGTCTGTCTGGCCAGAACAGTCAATGCAGGTTCCGCTACTGTGGCCAACAGTCCAAATACCAATCCGAAGAAAATAATAAAAACAGGTTTTTTCAGCTTAATCAGTGAGCCTCCAACAAGCATACCAATTGGAAGAATACTAATATTCAGGCCAACCAAAAACACGGCTTGCCCCACAACCACACTGAAATAACCAACAATCAATTTGATGTAATCAGTGGGATTGTTTAGTGGTGCGATAAATACACAAACAATAATAATTATTATTGCAAGAGGTAGTGAGGAAAGAAAAACTTCCTTCAGCGTGGTGTTAAAAATAGTTAGTTTACTTTTCAGGTTCAAATTATGCATCACGTTCTCCTATCTCAAATTTATATACCTATAAGTTATATATTCGGGTGAGAGGGTGAAACTAAGCTGCCTACCTTAGATAATAATACAATTTTACTGGATTTCTTTAAGAAATATCTAGGGAGGCGAAATAATAATTAAATTATCACACTTCTCATCGAATAGAATGAAATTAGACCGACATAATCAAAGGAATAATACTAGAACCATGATATGAAAGTAACTGCACTTTTGCCATCCACAGCTAAGCAAAGTGTTCATCTATAACTTATACGCATATAAATTAATTATACATCATTTTGAATAATCAGCAATCTTTTTTGGGACTTTTTATTTTTTTTATGCAAAATTTTATAAAAAATTCACTTTATAGGGATGATTTACTACTGCACTGCTCTAAAAAGGCAATCAATTCGCAAATTAGGACTATCTTAGGATATGTTCTATTTTTTTGGCCTAAACGTTATCTGATAAATGAGAGGCTTGGTATAAAACGTAAAAAAAACATAATACTAGAACATGAAATTTACTTTGGAGGTGTTACGTTATGAATGAAGCACTGGTGGTTATGGTAAGGGCTGTCATCAGTTATTTTTCTCTGTTAATTTTTGCACGCATTTTAGGTAAGGAGCAGATTAGCCAATTAACCTTTTTTGATTACATTCTTGGAATTACCATTGGTTCCATTGCTTCTGAAGTAACAGTGGATCTATCCAGCCGTGCATGGCCGCACTGGGTAGGGCTGGCAACGTGGGCGGTTTTAGCCTATTTAATGGAAATGATTACATTAAAATGGAGGTATGCTGCGAAATTCTTTGAAGGAGAACCAACTATTGTAATCATGAACGGAATGATTATGGAAAATGTCATGAAAAAGATGAAATTTAGGATCACAGATATATTGGAATTGTTAAGAAATCAAGGAGTTTTTGATTTAAATGAGGTGGACTATGCGATAATTGAGCCGAATGGTAGCTTATCCGTCCTAAAAAAGCCGGAGCATCTTCCCCTAACTCCAAAGGATATGAATATTGCGGTTAATCCTACGGGGATCAGTACGGAGCTGATTTATGACGGAAAATTGATTGAGGAAAATCTAAGACAGATGAATAAGGATAAAAAGTGGCTGATGGACCAATTGAAAAAGCATGGAATTAAAGAGGTATCCGAGGTGTTTTTATTAACCTTGAACGATGCCGGAAGTCTGTATTTGGATAAATACAAGGATAAAATCAAGAAGGTAAAGGATATCGGTGATTATAAAGGACCGTTTTAGGAGGATGGGATATGAGAAAATTTATCGTTACAGCAATTCCGATTGCAGCACTCGCATTATTTATTTGTATCATGATAAGCGGTAGCTTTCTTAAAAAGCCATTCGGTAAGGATGATGATGTAGCGGGAATCATGGAGCGGATTGAGGCGGTTATTTATGAGGAGAATTGGGAGCAGGCAGCGTTAGAGGTTGGCCAATTAGACCATGCATGGAAAAAGGTGATTAAAAGAATTCAGTTCAGTGAAGAAAGAGATGAAATTAACTTCCTAACCTCCAATATCGTTCGGCTTCGGGGCGCTGTATCAGCGAAGGATTACTCGGACGCCTTAATGGAGCTTAATGATGCAAATAATCATTGGAAAGAGCTGGGTAAATAATTGATT
>JAEYXC010000195.1 GCA_023428655.1 Bacillota bacterium
GCTTCTTTAATATAAAGGTTGTCTCCCTTAAATACCTGATACCAGTTCGAGGTTCCTGCACCTCCATCGGATACACGGATTCCACCATTGTCAATCTGCTCGTTAGCCACGTCCCATGCATAGATCAGCCCTGCATATTTACTGCCCTTGCCATCAAAATGCTCAAGCACCTGTTTAAAATAATAGTCCATACGCTTTAGCATTTCTTCCTTGGTAACAAAAGCGCCGTCCAGCGAATACTTCTCTTTAAAGAACCAGCTCGGTGTCTGAGAATGCCATAATAGAACATGACCTCTTACCCGAATGATATCCTTCGGATTCGCCTTGTTATAGGCGAGAACAAAATCCATCATTTTGTCAGCAACTGCGAAATTCAAAATCGGATTTCCATTCTGATCAAGGGTGGGCTTGGCACCTAGGAAGGATTCCGGCTTCATCTCATTTTCACAGGTAATGCTGCTAAAATGCTTGGTAACCAGCTTCATCAGTGCCGGATCCTCTAATGCTCTTGCCGGAACCGCCACACCCATAGTTCCACCAATGGCTGAGTCTACTGCCATATGAGTTTTCAGCGACTTCAGATTCTCCTGAATGATCTTTTCCTTCCTCACCGAAGAAGTAACCGTAAAATTATCAACATAAAAATCGCTTAAATCATCTGCCTCAATATATAAGTAGATGGGGGTCTTTCCGGAGGGAATGTTATAGGTTCCGGATATGGTTACATAACTACTCTTATCCGGTTTTAACTGGGCCACCTGATTATAGCTTGCCCCGTCCCCTTCACCGACCTGAATGCTGAGCTTTATATTGGTACTGGCGCTTTTCACCTGAGCTGAGACAGATACCGATTGTCCGGCATATTCCTTGGCATCAAAATTAACACCCTGCCAGTTCTGTGTCCTTCCTGATACCAATAAGGCATTGGAGCCGTTGACTCCCACACCGTTTTCTACCTTTATTGTTGCACCTCTTGCAATCGCGATATTACTGCTTCCTTCAAAATTCTCAACCTTAGAGCTTGTGTTTCCTGTGGTAGCCTGGGAAACGGTAACCTTGATATCATCCACCATGATATTCTCCAGATTAATTTTCCCATTGCTCTGAAGATATAGCTTGACCTCCGTCGCTCCCGCTGGGATCTGATAGGTACCGGAGATCTCCACATAGGAATCCTTTGTGGTTGCCAGGTTCTTAATCCAGTCATACTTGGTATCCTTACTTCCATCCGGGATATACTGAATGCCAAGTACACATTCGGTATTAGCACCTCGAACCTTCATGGATGCATGAACGGTCTGACCGCTTACCGGAATCTGAAGTCCATTCCAGTCAGCGGTTCTGCCGCTAATCGTAAGCTCATGATTGGTTGCCGATTGTTTGGTCACAGTAATCGTTGCACCTCTACCCTGAATATCCGTATCAAAGCTTGTTCCTTCAAATTTCTCATCGACTAGTATATTACTCTCTGCTGCATCTGCTGTCTTAACCAAGCCGTTTAACGATGTTAATGGAACCATCATTACGGCTGCCATAAAAATGGCTGCTGCTTTTCTGAAATACTTCTTCATAATTTCCCTCCTATATATTTATATTTAAACATATATATTCTACAGGAAATTTATGTTAATTTCTTCGGACAAACCATAACAAAATACAATATAAATCATAGATTTTTATAGATCAGAAGGTGGAACAGGTCGCATATTCACAATACCATTCCGGATATATGCGGATGTAATTCTAACACTATGTTTTTATACATGGTTGTGGTATTATTAGTAAACAGAATTCATCGACAGACTACTTGCTTTACATTACTCTTCCATTCGTTTCCCAGCTTGTTCTCATCATCAGTGATGGACCTTAATATACATCCCGGATCACAGCCTGTTACTTTTTTGTCTCAGATATTACCTTATCAGATATTTGGATATTTTAATGTTAAGAAATAAGTTATTATATGCCCATATTGGGGTATATTAAAGCTTATACTTAAGTGAAAGGAGCGTTATCTATGAACAAGTATAGTTTCAATGATTATTTTCAAGAGCCACAGGGCAAGATCGCAAAAAGAATGCTTTTCAAAAGTGATAATGTAATTGCCTTTGTTCTAAACATTGCAAGGGGTGAAATATTACCGGCACATACACATCTAGAATCCACCCTCCTCCTGCAGGTTATGGAGGGCAATGCCAGAGTTGTCACGAATGGCAAGGAAACCCCATTGCAGGTGGGCGAGTTAATGCAGGTTGACGGACAGGAAAGCCTACAGGTTATTAACACCGGTGAAAATGTCCTGCGCCTTTACGTCACAATATCACCAATGGGTTCAGAGGCCTTTGCAACAGATGCAAATGTGTAATGAGCCATTATAATAATTTACAAAGGCATGGGGTCATTTAAGTCCCCATGCCTTTATTGCTTATCAATATTCTGTTTGGCACAAAAATAAATCGCTCATTCTTATAAAAATGCTGCTGTAGTACTACGATTGTAATATCGCACTTACATAGTAATACATATTCCTTCTTTTATTCGCCACATCTAAGCTGCAATATTCTGTGTGCTTGACACTATGGACCTTGAACCTTGATAGCAAATGCAAAATATCGGATAAATCCACATAACAGATCGGTGAGGCTCCAATATCCGGCCCATCCTGGCAAAGCATTGTATTGTCATCTACCTTCGGTCGCACTGCTTCTATAAAGTCCGTCGTTTCCTTCGAGCTAAAGGATAAGAATACCTCCCCATTAGGCTTTAGCACCCGTTCGATTTCTCGAATAATTTGCTGAATACCCGCCCAATCCGAATGGGATATGACATGGTAAGCAAATACACAATCAAAGGCTTGATCGGGATAGGGCAAAGACATCATATCCCCAACCTTTGCCTCAATATTTAATCCCTCGTTCTCTGCCCAGGATTGCAGATGCTGTATCCCATATTCAGAGGTATCCATTGCACTTACCTTCAAACCATTCCCAGCAAAACAAATGGCATGACGACCAAGACCGGTTCCTAAATCAAGGACTGTCATATAACCTGCTTCCTTCCATTTGTGTGCTAGATAATATCCGTATTCCGTTGGTCTTAAATGGACGGAATATTCTGTTTTATTAACCTGCTCCCAGTCCCATCCCTTCGATTGAACCAATTCGCTTCCTCCTTTGTATATTGATTATCCGTTTCGTTTTTCTACAAGAGATAGAAACTGTATCGCCCAGAATGTCAAGTCACATTCCAGCGCGTATTTGCGATTGTAATCCGGCTCAAGCTTTACATCAGCATAGGCCGTCGGATATTCCGTGTTCTTAGCTAGATAGTGTCTGTATTTCGGCAAATCAAAAATCGTTCGTAATATACCATCTGCATCAAGAGCCTCCTTTATGTTCGATACAGATTCCGATATTATATTAACTTTTTCACCGACTCCGAGCATCGCTATTTCGGTCAGATAGCGGCGATACACAATATGGTCCACCTTATCTGCACGGAAGGGATGTATCGGTCTGACCAACGCAAAGTAAGGTACAATGTATTTTCCTTTTATCTTGATTGACATGTTATTCTCCGGCTTCATTATCACGTTTATTCGGTTAAGAGAATTAACAAGCATACTTACGTTTTCGGGTGTTCGCCAGCTCTGTGAATATGCAAGCATCGCTAATATATAGGAGTTTGGAAAATACTCCTCTACACCAATATATGGGTAGTTGTATTTTCTTTTTGAGTTTGTGTTATATCTCGTTATTTCTTGGAGTGCTGATATTTCATTTATTCTTGAGAAGCCTTTGAGAGATGTTTCCTGAAAGCTACGAACCTCATCTGTATCGTCACCATAACCTAGCATGGCCTGCATCGTGTATATAAGAGCCATAAGACTGTTGCCGCTATTAATCCCGACGAAGCGGTCCTCAAAACGAGGTATTTCCGGCGGAATATACGAAAACTCAGTACGTAACACATCTTCATTACGCATTGCCATGATGAAATTTGAGATCATAGGGTGATTGTTCGGTATCGCATAATAGGAAAGTAGACGAGCAGCGACCTCGCCGTCCTCAAGCGGTGTATGATGAAGTATTGCTCCCCTCCAATTAGACCAGCTATGACAACCACTTCCGATATAACCGTTTGGCTTGACATAGCCTTGCACGAGC
>JAEYXC010000220.1 GCA_023428655.1 Bacillota bacterium
ATGTGTAACTATGAAGGTAATATGCGCCCTTTCGCAATGAATGCTTTTCATTGTAGAATGAAATTTATATCACAACACTTCTTGATAAAAAATTCTGATATGGTAAACTAGTATTTGTTGTGAAATAAATCAAAATTAATAAGTCAATGTTTGCTATATTGTTATGAGTGAATAAGGATAACGGATTACGTTAAAATGAAAGGATATGAGGAGAGGTTAATACTATGATCAATAGTGAGATTTTAGAGATCAGAAAACAGATGAAGCATGAAAACTGCTCTATTACGAAGGTAAGCGGTTGCTATGTGGATGGAGAGAAGACAATTAAGACGAAGTTTACCGAATCCTTTTTGTGTTTACCGGAGGAGGAGACCTTCAAATATTTTGAGATTTTTAAGAAGACCTTATCCGGAACCATCGGTAAGAATTTAATTAATATGGAATTTCCGTTGGAGACGGAGTTTAATGGAGGTACCCAGGAGTTCTTGTTAAAGCTTCGGGATAGTGAGCTGAAGGATGAGGCTTTATTGGAGGAATTCTATAATAAGATCATACAGGTCTATGATTATCCAAGCAATTATCTGATATTGATTGTTTATGCCGCTTATGATGTTCCCGGGAAAACCAATGATAGAATTATGATGGAGGACGCCTCCGATGAAGTATATCGTTACATACTCTGTTCAATCTGCCCGGTTAATCTCTCAAAACCGGGATTAAGCTATCATGAGGAGCTGAACCAGATTGGTAAGAGAATTCAGGATTGGGTGGTTGGGATGCCCAATAATGGGTTCCTATTCCCGGCCTTTAATGACCGTAGTACGGATCTTCACAGTGTACTATACTATTCCAAGGATTCAGAGGAGCTGCACAGTGATTTTGCGAAGGAGCTACTTGGCTGTGAGGTACCAATGTCAGCCGGTGGTCAGAAGGAGACCTTCCAGACCCTCATCAGGGAGACCTTAGGGGAAGAATGTGAGTATGAGATCGTTCGTAATATTCATGAGAAGTTAAATGATATTCTGGAGGAGCATAAGCTGAAGGAAATTCCCGAACCACTTACCTTAGATAAGACGGAAGTGAAGAGTATATTTGCGGAAAGCGGAGTAGAGGAAGAGAAGCTCGTAGAATTTGATAAGAATTACGAGAAAATGACCGGAGACAACACAACGCTGATGGCTGCTAATGTGGTAAACACTCGTGTATTCGAGGTTAAGACTCCGGATGTGGTTGTAAAAGTGAATCCGGAGCGGGTGGATCTTGTTCAGACCAAGCTGGTGGATGGACGGAAATGCTTGGTCATTGAGATAACGGATCAGGTTGAGGTTAACGGTATTCTTGTAAAGCCAACCATATAATTCAGGAATTCCAATGGACAAGATGTTTGGCCATGTCGATGTTGCCGTTCTCCAGGAAGGTAATTCCCTCCTGTGAAAGTAATCGGTGTTGATTGCCTTCCCCAAAGATTGCAGCAGGGGATAGTCTACCGTCCTTGTTCACTACACGGTGACAGGGGAGATTACGGTCAGCCGGTGCATTATTCATGGCATAGCCTACGATTCGAGCTGCCCTGGGATTACCGAGCATCGTGGCGATCATTCCATAGGTCATAACAGAACCCTCCGGGATACTACTGACAATGTTATAGACCTCTTCAAAAAAGCCTTCATTTGATGCGCGCATGACGAAAGTTCTCCTTTTCCATATATGATTAAATCTAATATACCGTGATATTAGCATAAAATCAAGATTGAACAAAGAATGGAATAGGATTTACGATATCGATAAATATTGCCGAAATTGAGAATGCTATGAAATGGTATTATGATTTTGGAGAATAGGAGCAAGGATTATGAAGAAGGATTTGAAATTTTATCTTAAGCTTTTTGCATCAACCTTTTATTTGAGTGCCTTCACCTTTGGGGGAGGGTATGTCATCATATCCTTAATGAGAAAGAAGTTTGTTGACCAATATAAATGGATTGAAGAAAATGAGATGCTGGATCTTACAGCCATCGCCCAGTCCACACCGGGAGCAATTGCGGTAAACGCTTCCATTTTGATCGGCTATCGTATGGCCGGTGTTCCAGGAGCACTATTGACGGTGTTTGGTACTGTATTACCTCCTCTTATCATATTATCGGTAATTTCAGTAGCTTATACAGCCTTTCGAGACAGTGTGATGGTAGGTTATGCTCTTCGTGGAATGCAGGCCGGCGTTGCAGCTGTGATCATTGATGTGGTCATTAACATGATATTAAATGTGATAAAGGAAAAAAAGAAATTTCCTATCTTATTAATGATCATCGCCTTTGTGGCTGCATTCATTTTTGAAGTCAGTGTAATTATCATCATACTGGTGTGTGGTGTGGTTGGGGCCTTGTCCATCTACCGGAACAAACATACATCAGGGGAGGAGGGCTAGTATGATCCTAATTACTTTATTTTGGAGCTTCGTTCAGATCGGCTTATTTAGTATTGGTGGTGGATATGCTGCGCTACCCTTGATTCAAAATCAGGTGGTGGATACACACAGCTGGCTCACTATGACGGAGTTTGCTGATGTGGTAACCTTGTCACAAATGACGCCGGGACCTATTGCAATTAACGCTGCATCCTTTATCGGAATCCGGATGGCGGGAATTCCGGGGGCAGTGGTTGCCACCTTGGGCTGCATTACTCCTTCGATTGTCCTTTCCTTGTTACTGGCATACATTTACTACCGCTACAGAGGACTCACTACCTTTCAGGGAGTGATGAAGGGGTTACGTCCCGCAGTAGTAGCGTTGATCACCTCAGCCGGAATATCTCTGGTACTATTGGCCTTCTGGAATGGGGAGCCGGTATCTGCGGATCTTACAAAGGTTGATTTACTGTCCGTCGCAATATTTTCAGCCGCATTGTTTATACTACGGAAATGGAAGGTAAGTCAGATTGCCATCATGATTGGAGCCGGAGTAATCGGTCTTGTTATTTATCCGCTTCTGTTATAACTAATTAGCTTAATATTACTACTAGGGGTGTTGGTACCGTTTTGGGATCGACTCCCTTTTTTGTGCAATGATTGAAGGGTTAAACAGATGGGATAACGGGGAATTTGATCCGTAGTTAATAAATCTGTAATAATTTTTTAAAAAGTTTGTCATAGGAATTCAAGGTGCAACTACATAAAATCGATAGTAATTCAAGTGTGGTAATTGCTTCGATAATAGAGAGGATAAAGTGGAATTATGCCTTTGAAATCAGGGACTGCAGCGATTTAATAATGAGATAGACCATGAATTAAATGGTAATAATTTTGGTGAGAAATATCAAATAATATACCAAGACAACCCAAAAACAAGGTAAGACTTGTGATGGAACCCAATATCTTACTGTTGAACCCCTGGGGCCTATGTGTTACTCTAAGGGAGCAGCAGATAGACACCAGCAAGGAGGTACAAAAAATGAAGAAACTTATAGTAGCATCAGTATGTACACTAGGGTTGACACTATTGGGCGCATTTGGTAATTACCAAAGTTCATTGAATATAACAAATGATCAAAATGCATTAAAAACATCTACAACGGTAGAACAAAACGTTACAAACGCAGATGATCAGCAGAGTCTTCCTATAACTAATACCGCAGTCATGGGTGCTGTGGCACAAAATAAAGAGAGCAAAGAAGCAAAGACAGTGCAGACTTCTTCGGAGAAAAAAACAGAAGAAAAGAAGAATAAGAAAAAGAACACCAAGAAGAACACCAAGAAGAATACTAAGAAGAACAATAAGAGCACAAAAGCAACGACGGCTTCAAAGAGTAACAGCGCTGTGAAGGGTACTGATACCACACAAAGTACTAATAAGACACCGGAATTAACCTATAAGAATATCGATTTATCAGATTGTGATACGGTGAAAGAGGTAGTTGTTAAGCTTCAGCAGAATGGATGTACTAATATAACAGTAGGTAATATTAACAGCATTTCTTCCTTGAAGGATATTCTTGCTTATATTAACCAGAACGGCTCTCAGTCAACAACCAAGCCTACACCGACCGTGAAGCCTACCCCTACTACAAAGCCTACACCGACAACAAAGCCTACCCCTACTACAAAGCCTACACCGACAACGAAACCTACACCTACTCCCTCAACACCGGACAGTAACTCCTCTGATTTAAGCACCTATGCTAATCAGGTATTACAGTTGGTAAACCAGGAGAGAGCGAAAGCAGGATTGTCTGCACTTACAACGAACTCCGCTTTACAGAATGCTGCAAATAAGCGAGCACAAGAAACTAAGCAGTCCTTCTCTCATACCAGACCGGATGGAAGTAGCTTCAGTACCGTATTAAAGGAATATAATATTTCTTATCGAACAGCAGGTGAGAATATTGCTTATGGACAGAAATCTCCCCAGGAGGTAGTAACCGGATGGATGAATTCTCCCGGACATAGAGCAAACATCTTAAATGCAAATTACGGTAAGATTGGTATTGGTGTATACAAGTCCAATGGAGTAATTTATTGGTCCCAGCTATTCACGAATTAATTCCTGGTATAGAACACGGATAAAAAGTAAACAGAGCAGTCTATGTGCTAAAAGGGAGCATCCAAAAGAAATAGGGGGTGCTCCCTTTTTTCTATTTGACAAGAATAAGAACACAAAGCGTACTTTTAATTGTAGCCAAAGGCTATAGTTTCGATTTTTAAGAAGTCTCAACATATATTCGGTATAGAAACATTTATTGGATATTAGTATCGACCTTATAATATAATGTAATTATAAAGAAGGTCGATAAGGTTACATAATAATAGGAGAAGGCATATGGAGGAAAGAATAGAGAGATGTAAAAAGGAAATTATGTGTTATCGAGGTCTGTCATATTATCATGATGACAACGAAATGAGGTATATCCTATTCAAGCTATGCCATAGGGAGCTTTCATGGGAAGACGTAATCACTCAGGTGGAAATCGGGCTGGATGATGAATTTTATTTCAAGGTCAAGCCGATATCTACGCCGAATCTCCTCACCGTGCTGGTAAATAAATTTCGTCAATTGCCAAGGGATTACATTCCGGGAGATCTAGAGATGATTACTCCAAAATACAATCAATCAACACTAATCCTTCGTCGTCCGGCTCGAATTCAATTTGAAGAGATGTGTCAAGCGGCGGAAAAAGAGGGTATCCGGTTGAGGGCTATTTCAACCTTCCGGAGCTATCTCTATCAGAATCAGGTCTATTATAAAAACTGGCTGGATGAGGTCCCTATTGAGAAGTATAGGGCAGAGAGGGATAGGGTCTCTGCTCGTGCAGGACATAGTGAACATCAGACTGGGCTGGCAGTGGACATTAATGATTTGGAAGAGACCTTCGCAGATACACTCGAGGGACGATGGTTGGCGGAATATGCTTATCAATATGGCTATGTACTGCGATATCCAAAAGGAAAGGAAGCGATTACCGGATATGCATATGAGCCCTGGCATTTTCGTTATATCGGTATAGAGCTTGCAGAACAACTTTATCAATCCGGGCTAACCTATGATGAATATTACGTAAGATACCTAGATAGAAGGGAATGCATTGATTAGAGCAATTATTCGAATGTACTGGTATTACTTTTTCTTATATGAATGACATGAGTTGATATTCTACGTACTAGATGGAAAGGGGCAGTTGTAAAATTTCAATTACTATATGTGGATTGAATTTTTCAACGCCCCTACTAAACAGTCTCTTAAATAATTTCTCCCGCATACAATCGATAATATCCTTGAGGAAAGGAGCATACCGGGCAGATTTCGGGTGCACACAAACCGCTCAAAATATTACCGCACTGCATGCAAATCCATAGGCTTTCCGTAGGCTTGCAGAAAAGCTCTCCTCGAATCATCCGATCATGTAGAGTCCGAAATTGAAGATCGTGGTTTAACTCTATATTTGCTACACCGTTAAATAGTGCAGCGATATCATTATATCCTTCATCCCTGGCAATCCGTGCATATTCCCGAAACAGGCTATTTCCGAGATCGGTCTCCTGATCATAGGAATTTTGCAGATTTTGCTCTGTATTCGGAAGAGTGCCTTCATTCAAGCGCCTCATCCAGATTCGTGCATGCTCCTTTTCGTTTCTGGCTGTGGCCTCATATATGGTGGCTATCTCAATATAACCCTCCAGCCTTGCTTGGTCTGCATATATCTCATAGCGGGTATTTAGCTCAGCTTCAATTTGATAAGCGTTTAATAAATTTTGATAGGTTCTGCTTTGCTGAAAGTCCATGGTCCTCCGAATATCACCGATATCATTTTGTATCATCATATGTCCAAGAGTAAAAGTTTATAACTAAACATTTCATGTGAACAGAGGGAGTAATTGCAAGAAATGCATTTGAAATTCTCCATTTGGAAAGGGAGTCATTATAGTGCTAATTTACTACAAAAAATAAATATGGAAATTATATCTAGTTTATGTTATAAATAGATTCTAGGACTAATGGACGGGGGAAAATATATGTTAAATACAGCTGGTTTAAAAAAAGGATTCACGGTCATCGCTTTTTTGATTATGGTGACTTTTAATATTCTTGCTAACCTTTTGCTGTTAAATGGCATTTCGACCGGTGCTCTCTCGGACCGTTATCCATCCTTACTTACTCCTGCAAGCTATACCTTTCAGATCTGGACGATAATTTATGTTCTTTTATTTTTCTATATAATATATCAACTGGGCTTCGTAGCAGGAAAAGGAAAGCTTACTCCTAAAGGAAGCGATTATATCCGCTATTTTTTTATCCTTTCCTGTTTATGCAACGCGGGTTGGATTGTTGCCTGGCATTATAACTATATCGCCTTATCCATGATGCTGATTCTTGTCATTCTGATTTGTCTCGGCATCATCAATCGATATACCTACTCAGAGGAGCTATCACTTTTAGAGAAAATATTCATTCGACTGCCCTTTGGCATATATTTCGGTTGGATCACAGTAGCTACCGTTCTTAATATGACAGTGCTATTAACCAGTATAAGGTGGTCGGTCTTTGGCTTATCTCCTTCGATATGGACGATAACAGTGACAATCTTAATTCTGGTTATTACCTCTCTAAGCATCCTAAAGTATAAAAACCTAGCATATGCTGCTGCTGTAATCTGGGCATATATAGGTATTCTGACAAAGCATACTGCAAGGTTACAGCTGGATGGTAAGTATCCTGCAATTATAGCAGTACTTCTTCTATGTATTGTTATAATAGTGTCTGAAATGATATACATAATAATAAAGAAAAGAGCCTCGTAACTAAGAACGCGGTAATAAAGGAAGGGATGGGGAAAATGATTGAGTTAGTTGAAGCGAAGATATTATCGGACCAAATGAGAGAGGCAATACGAGGAAAGCGGATCGAAAGAGTAACTACCCTATTCACGCCTCATAAATTTGCATTCTTTCACGGTGATCCGCAGACCTATGATGGATTACTGAGAGGTCGAACCGTAGGAGATATATCTCCAATTGGTGGGCAAGTACGTATCGAGATTGAGGATTTGATGCTTTTGTTTGGTGATGGTGTGGATTTAAGATATTATGAGAAGGATGAGAAACGTCCTACGAAGCATCAATTGCTCATGGAATTTGAGGATGGATCTGCACTCAGCGGTTCTGTTCAGATGTATGGCTTTTTATTATGCTTTGATGAAAAGGATTATGATAATCCGTATTATCTCATTGCAAAGCAAAAGCCATCGCCACTCAATGAAGAATTTGATAAGGAGTATTTTAACCATTTATTATCTGAACCGGGAGCTGATCGATTAAGTATGAAAGCATTGCTGGCTACAAAACAGAGAATACCTGGATTGGGAAATGGTTTATTGCAGGATATCCTATTCTATGGCGGACTGCATCCGAAGAGAAAGGTCATAACCCTTAGTGAAGAGGATAAGGACAGGCTGTATCATTCTATTAAAAATACAATGAACCAGATGATCGCACAGGGTGGAAGGGATACAGAAAAGGACCTTTATGGAAACTCCGGAGGCTATATCACGAGGCTCAGTAAGAAAACGAGTGGAAAACCTTGCACCGTCTGTGGGAGTACAATCCTAAAAGAAGCATATATGGGTGGTAGCATCTATTATTGTGAAGGCTGCCAGCCTTTATCCTAATAAATTACTAAGAGAAAGGCTCTCTATTAGGTCGGAGTTTGTGCTCCGTCAACATAATAGAAAGCCTTTTTATTATAGGTCAACTCTCGGCCTAGTTGGATCACAATCCGGTCTTATCATGATCGAGGTGTTTTTGGAAAGCTTCATTAGATAATAACATTCTTCCCTGGACATATGATCCGCCATGAGAGGGGTCAGTGTTCCTAACACCTTATGATCCATACGTTTATCCCTTAAGGAATCTAGGTAATCGATAAATTCTTGAATTGCCGTACCAGCTTGATCGTTTATTCTGGCCAGCGCAGGAAAGGTTTCAAGCTCCGTCCGAAGGTAGCCGTTCATAAGAAGAGCCTTCAGATACAAATCCTGAAACAGTAATCGAAAACGATTTGCCTGATCAATCAGATCAGCCTCTGCAAAATCGAGCTCAGCCTCTATGGAAGCTGCATGACCAACAGCATCACTGAGCCAGAGCATATGATAATGGAGGGGGTGTATCAACAATGAATTGCTGCTCTGCAGATTACCAATGACACGAAGATACTCTTCCAATTCGTTTAACATATCATTGAAGAAGGACGGAGGCAGCTGAGTCCTTAAGTCGGAATTAAGGGACATGGATAGAAGCTCCAGCTTGAAATCCCTTAAGCGATAGGTTGCTTCAAACGCATTTTTGTTCAACTGCTGCAGTTCATTCTCTGTTACAAATTGATGAGCTTCCTCCAGCAGCTGATCGAAAAGAAGAATAAATTCCTGTGCCAATAAAATATATTCGGTTTCGGTGGGTGCTAGAGAGAAGAAGATAAACCTGGAATGATCCCCCATGATTTGTAGCCAAAATCGGTGTTCATAAAGGGCCGACTCTATATTCACTTCGTTATTCACGATGCTTCCTCCTGCTATTGATATTCTATTTCAATATATGCAGGGGAGGCTTGGATTATTTGGTAAATTACGTCTATTCGCTACTTGTTAAGCCCTAGCCACGAAAACCGCGGCCGATAATCTCACTGGTATTTGTAATTAATAGGAAAGCATCCGGGTCAATCTGCTTGATATGTTTTCGCAGCATCACTGCTTGAGAACGGTTCATAACCGTTAATATGATCTTTTTTTCCTTGTCCGTAAAAGCACCTTTGGCATCGAACACCGTCGCACTTCGATGCAGAGTGTTTAGAATGTAATCGCAGATGGGCTTCGGTTCCACACAAATAATCGTAAAATACTTGTTTAAGTTAAGGTTTTCAATCACATTATCCACTAAGGTGGATTTGAGGAGCAGGCCTAATACCGATAACAAACCGGTGGTAACTCCGAAGACCGGAAAAACGGCAATCGTAAGTAAGAAGTCAGTTACCAGAAGAGAGCGACCGATATCAAAATTGGTGTATTTTTTGAGTAGCATTGCAATGACATCAGTCCCTCCCGTTGAAGCACCGATGTTAAACAATAAGGCGGCACCGATGGAAGGAATCACAACTGCAAAGGCCAGCTCCAATAAGGGCTGATCCGTTAGAGGGCGTTCCATAGGTACAAGAATCTCTAAAATTCGTAAAGAAAGAGATAATAGTAGACTGCCATATACAGTACGGTTGCCAAAGCTTCTTCCTAATGTAATATAACTGACAATTAATAGGATTATATTAATAACCAGAACGATAGTACCCGTACTTACATCACTTCCAAGGAATGGACTTAATATGATAGCCATACCTGTAACACCGCCTGTTGAGAAGTTGTTTGGAAATTTGAAGAAATAGACGCCGACGACGACTAGTAAAACACCGATGGTAATCAGTGCATATTCTTTTAACTTTTGTTGTATCAGATTTTGTGGCTTCAACTAGGACCTCCTTGAGCGTTCGATCAAAATAATTACAAACAAAAGTATAGCTTAAGGTGTTGAAAAGTCAAGAAAAATAAAAGAACAATGTTTTTATAAAATAATTGTTGCATATAGAAAAAATATCCATTATAATTATAAGGTAACTAGTAAATACTGAAATAAGTAGATTGTCTTATATAACGAAAGGAGTTGTGTGAATGTTAGCTTTTAGATTGGTGGTTTTTGACTAACTTCATAATGGGCGGAACAACAGGAAGATTACTTCTAGGTGTTGGGAAGCCGTACAAGTAACCTTTCGTGAATACTAGGTCTTTTGCAGTAGCACACTTTAGGGTGTGTTATTTTTGTGTTCAAAAATATAACACAAGCCAAAGGCAGCACGATACAAAGGCTGCTTTTGGCTTGTTTTTTTGTCCAATGGAGTTTGTCATAACCAAAATGGAAAGCAGATAGAAGAAGGAGGTATTTACTTTATGAAAAGGAAAGAGAAAGGAGTTGTTACTATGAGCGATAAGTTATTAGTGAAGGATTATGCGGTTAATAGAAATGAAAGACGACGATTCAAAGAATATATGGAGGATTATAATGATCGATATAAGAAATTATGGTTACAACGAAGAATATGAAACGAAAGAACTATTAGAGGGCTGTATCACAGCGAGAGTGACTGAGGTGCACAGGGAACGGTTTAAGGTAATATCGGAGTTTGGTGAGAGTAGTGCTAGGATGAAGGGTTCCTTCTTTAATAAAGTAGATGTAGCGGAGGATTTCCCAGCAGTAGGTGATTTTGTACAGTTACGCTACAATGAAATCGGTGACTCGCAGATCGTAAGGGTATGTCCGCGTAAATCAAAGTTCTCTAGACCGGATTATTCCGGTCATGCGGCAGGATATGTGAAGACCATCTTAGAGCAAGTGGTAGCTGCGAACTTTGATTATGTGTTTATATTGGCATCTCTGAATTATGACTTTAATATCAATCGAATCCTAAGATATATTACTGTTGCTTGGGAAAGTGGCGGTACCCCGGTGGTATTACTGACAAAGGCGGACCTTGTGGAGGATGCTTTGACACAATTAGAACAGGTCAGGCAACAGGCCATCGGTGTATCGGTATATGTGGTCAGTGCGGTGACCGGAGATGGGATCGAGCAGCTGCAGGAGTATCTGGAGCCGGGAAAGACGATTGTATTCTTGGGATCATCCGGTGTCGGTAAATCAACCTTGGTGAATGCCCTGGCTGGGGAGAACATTATGAACGTCAGCGAGATACGTACGGATGACAGTAAAGGTCGTCATACGACAACACACCGGCAACTGATTATGCTAAAGAGTGGTGTCATGATTATTGATACCCCTGGAATGAGGGAGCTTGGAATGTGGGACGTTGAGGATGGGCTGGGTGAAACCTTTTCTGATATCGAGGAGCTTTTTACACAGTGCCGTTTCACCGATTGTACCCATCAAAATGAGCCCAGTTGTGCGATACAGGCTGCAATCGTTAACGGAACATTGGAATTAGCTAGGTGGAAGAATTATCTCCAGCTGAGGGGCGAAGCTAGATTTACAGAGGATAAGTCCGCATATTTGCGTGAGAAAAGGGAGTTCTTTAAGAAAATTGAGAGGTCAAACCGAGCTAGACAGAAGACGGGAGGATATCGATAATGAGAATTGTTGATTTTAAACAGGAGCATATCGCAGGAGCTAAGCAGATAGCGAATGATAATTACCGAAAAGAGCAGCAGAGGATTAAGATACTTCCGGAGGTGGGGTCCCTGCCCGAATTGGGGCACTTTGCGGAAAATGGATTGGGAGTCGCTGCAGTTGATGAGGAACGGCTTCTTGGTTTTCTTTGTCCCTACCTACCGAGAGAGGATGTATTTGGTACCACAAATGTTCGAGGTACCTATGTACCCTTATATGGGCATGGAGTTGATGTGAATATAGAGGATGAGGAGCGGGAACGAATCTATTCCAGAATGTATCAGTTAGCTGCAGGCAAGTGGGTTAAAGAGGGAATAAGAAGTCACGCCATAACCTTATACACTCACGATCAGGCCGGAATAAAGAGTTTTTTCTATAATGGCTTTGGGCTTAGGTGTCTTGATCTAATCCGTTCCCTGGATGAGATACCGATCATAAGGGAGGTTCCGATCCCATCAGTGGATGATGTTAAGTATGTGGAATTATTCAGAGATGAATGGGCTCTACTATTGGATCAGCATAATGCATTAATTCGTCATCTTGGTAATAGTCCAACCTTCATGCATTTTGAACCTCTTATGGAAAAGGGAATGTATGAACAGGCAGCAGAGGATGTACGGTACTTTGCTACGAAGATTGACGGCCGACCCGTGGCCTATATTAAGCTATCGGAGCATGGAGAGAACTTTGCGACAGAGGTTGATGATATGTTGAATATCTGCGGTGCATACTGTGAACCGGAATTCAGAGGCACCGGTATTTATCACAATTTACTCTGCCACGTTATGAAAGAGCTAAGATGGGAAGGTTATCGTTTGCTTGGGGTGGATTGCGAAAGCTTTAATCCTACAGCAAAGGAGTTCTGGCCAAAATATTTTACGGAATATACTCATAGCTTAGTAAGACGAATTGATGAGAAGGCTGTGGATGAACTGTTGAAGTCCACTGTATAAGCATAGGATGGTTTATCTTAATAACGGAGTGGAAGGAGCTGTTGAACAGCTCCTTCTTTTTGTGTGTACTAAGAAAGGGGGATTCGATCGCTACCTGGGTTATCTATATCAATTCTGAACGATACGGTAATTAGAATTACAATATATGTAATTGATTTCTCGCTAATATTGGGAACCGTCCATGCATTCACTACGTCTAATGATTGTAAACGATAATTGAAAGGAGGTTATAGAACGGGTAGTTCCTTTTCGGTACCAAAAGAGAATGCCTATGGATAGAGAAGAATATGACGATAGGAATTACATCTTACAGAAGTAAATGAGCATTACTTGAAGGAAAAAAGACCAATTATAAGGAATGACATAGAATGAAGAAGTTGGCGAACCAAATGGATGGCCAATTAGGTTGAATATAATTTTGTTGGGTTATTTAAATAGGATGACAACGAATTAGAATAATGGAGGAATGATTATGATAAAGAAGAATTTATTAAAAACGGTTATGTTAGGATTTTGTATGGCGGCACTTACCACTGCACCTGCATATGCAATGCTTGCAGAGGAACCCGCTCCTTCCGTAACGGAAGATGCCTCCCCTGAAACAAAGGCATTGTATGCAAAGCAGGGAGAGTTTGATAAGATTTTATTTGAAACAAATTCAAAGGCCATTGAGGATCTTGGATTTATGGTAAACTATACTCAAGTAGTGGAGGATTATATTGAAATTGGTATTTCACCTTTTAGCGATGCAAATGCAGATTTTATTTATGAATTAGTTGGTAAGGATGGAGTAAAGGTAGTTGAATTTGACCAGTCCATTATCTATGCCGGTGGCATAGCTCAGGATTCAGCAGCGGACGATGCTGTTACTGATGCTGAAGTGATTATGGAAAAGGATGATAATTCAGAGACGACACCGGAGGAAGAAGAGCTTACCATCCAGATTGAAAGTATTGATGCTGATGATGCAAACGAGGAAGAGAAGGTATATAAGAATACCTCTGCAGACGGTGAAGAAGTTCAGGTTGTATCCGCATCGGACGAGGCAGAAAATGATGAATCGGTAACACCGATGGTGGTATTAGCAATCGTTGGTGGTGCAGCCTTAATTGGTGGAGCGGTTGTCTTATCCAGCAAGAAAAAAGCAACCAAGTAATGTTAAAAAGTAATTGAATAGATATTGCTCCTACATTAGCAAGAGGTCCTGACAACTGGTTAGGACCTCTTGTGTATAGTGCGCCCGGCGGGCGCATGTTTCAAAAAATGGAAATGAGTTGAAATAAAGTTTAAATCTTCAATAATCGGGTAAATTATAGATAAATGATATGTATGGCTCGGAAAGAAGGACTTAGAATGATAGTTAAGGAATTTGACAGCGCTGATTTATTCTTAACCGAA
The DNA here is from genome assembly GCA_023428655.1 of Bacillota bacterium. Taxonomy (GTDB): domain Bacteria; phylum Bacillota; class Clostridia; order Lachnospirales; family Lachnospiraceae; genus Mobilitalea. The sequence goes on from JAEYXC010000220.1 coordinate 14,056, forward strand.
TACGAAGCAGTATTATTGGAGAGAGAAGCAGCGGCACAATTGCTGCTAAGCTTTGCACGTCAAAGTAGGTCTGATTCTACTTCCGGAAAGGATATGTTTGGTGTTGTGGAGGAGAATAAGGCGATTCTCCTTTATGGAATGAATCAAGGTGGAGATCTGATGGTGTACACTGCAGAGAAAGAAGTGGAGGAGGAGGCAGCGAAGGTACTGGCAGATTATCTTGGAAACAGTCAAATTATTATAAGCGCATTAAATGCCAGACATGCCTTGTGTCAGAGTTTTCTGGAGCAATATAAGATTTATTTAAAGGGAACCTTTATCCGGAAGCAGGAGTCTGAGATCATGGAACTACGTCAGCTTAACGAAATCAAACCGGTAGCTGGAAGTCAGAGATTGGCCTTGGACGAGGATATAAAGCTAGTGGCAGACTGGATGATACAATATCAGATTGAAGCAATGATGGATGAGGCGGACTATGAAGACGCAATCCAACGGGCTACATGGTTGATTGAACACAAGGAGCTTTATCTTTATGAGGATGAAGAAGAATTCGTTGTCTCCATGGCAGCAGTTACCAGAAGATTAGTTCACGGCGTGGGAGTTACTTATGTATTCACTCCGGAGGAGCATCGAGGGAAAGGCTATGCTGCTGCAAATGTCTATTATTTATGCAAGACACTCTTAGAGCAAGGCTTTGAATTTTGCACCCTGTATGTCGATAAGAAGAATCCCTTGTCGCAACGTGCTTACGAAAAGGTTGGCTTTCAGGTAATTGAAGATAATTATGAGTATAAGATAATACCGTCTCAGGAAGCTATTTAAGATTTTATATTTGGGCTCCTGTTTTCTGTTTTTCAAAGCGTGGGTAGAATACACGCTCACGCAAAAAGTAGGAAACAAGTGCCTTTTTTATTGCAATTATTTTAAGTGACGATTAAAATAGAATATAGTGGAAAGAGTATAAGTTCGGACACGAAAGGAAATAGATCGTATTTAAATTATCGTATTCACACAACGTAAAAGATGAAAGGGGAATGAGTTATGAGAATAGTAAAGTGGGGAATAATTGGTGCGGGTAATATTGCTGTAAAATTTGCGACAGCCTTGAATTCGTTGGACCATACGGAGATTACTGCGATTGCATCCAGGGACATGACAAAAGCGCAAAACTTTGCAGACCGTTTTCATATCAAGAAGGCTTATGGTAGTTATGAGGAGCTAGTAGATGATCCGGAGATCGATGTAATTTATATAGCCACACCACATACAGAGCATCGAAATCATACAAAGCTGTGTATTGAGGCCGGTAAAGCAGTTTTATGCGAGAAGCCCTTTGCCCTAAATGAGATTGAAGCAAGGGATATGTTTGAAGCAGCACAGAATAAAAATGTGTTTTTGATGGAAGCGATGTGGACAAAATTCCTACCGGTCACAAAGATCGTAAAGCAATGGATCAGTAATAAAATCATCGGTGAGATAAAATATATTAATATTTCCTTTGGTTTCCGTGCAGAGTTTGATCCGAACAGTCGTCTCTATGATCCCAAGCTGGGAGGCGGTGCACTCCTTGATGTCGGGGTTTATCCGATTTCCTATGTCATTCATCTTATGGGAAGGCTGCCGGACAAGATTCGCAGTAATGCATATATTGGGAAGAGTAAGGTGGATGAAATGAATGTCATCACCTTTCAATACAATGAGGGAATGATGGCCAACATTAGTTCCGCAATCAGTGCTGCAACAGGAGATGAAGCGGTCATCATCGGTGAAAAGGGACGGATTGTGGTCCCGAATTTTTGGACAGCAGAAAGTGCAGAGGTTTACGACGAAACGGGTAAGCTGATTGATTCCTTCTTCCATCCTTTTACCTCAAACGGCTATGTCTATGAAGCAGAGGAAGTGAATCGCTGTATTTTGGAGGATAAGAAACAGAGTGATGTCATTCCTCACAACGATACTCTTGACATCATGAGACTTCTTGATGACCTACGGGCTGATTGGGGCTTGGTATATCCGTCAGAAGTATAACTAGCGAAGGAGGAAACAGGTAAGTATGAAGGAGCAAGAATATAAAGTAGCCGGATATATCTTTCCCGATGCTCATAGCTACAAGGAAGCAAAACGCGAAGAAGAGACGGTGGAATATATTAAGGCGAATACCGATTTAAATGATTTAAACAAGGCATTAAAGCTATATCATAAATTAGTAGAAAGAAAAACCTTGAAAACAGTCGTGGGCTTTTCCTTTCTGAATGATTTGCGTAATCGTATTTTAGCGGCTGGAATTGTGATGAAGGAAAATCTTCCGGATATCCGAGTTGAGAAGCCGGAGAAGGCACCGAGAGTTTTTGATAATGTACTTGAGAAAGAACAGGAGGCCAGACATCTTGCCCTAATCGAAGACTATAGGGTTAAGCTGCGTAATAGCAGGATTATTAGCATCTTTCTTACGGTAATCATAATTATTATGATAGTAATGGCGATATTTCGAGATCGAAGTATGTATACTATTTATGAGAACCAGTTCATCGATAAATACATTAGCTGGCAGACGGATTTGGAGAATAGGGAAAAGGCTCTGGAGGAAAGAGAGAAGGCTCTTAATTAAATTGGATTAACCCATCGACAATTTCACAATTTCTTCATAGTTCCATGATAATATTAAGAAAATCTAATATTGGAGGTGCCAAATGGAAAAGCTTAAGATTTTAGTTGTGGATGATGAAAGTAGAATGAGAAAGCTTGTAAAAGACTTTTTGGTGCGCAAGAACTTTGATGTGATGGAAGCGGAAAATGGTGAACAGGCAATCGATCTGTTTTTTGCTAAGAAGGATATTGCTTTAATTATTTTAGATGTAATGATGCCTAAGCTGGATGGCTGGCAGGTTTGCCGTGAGATCCGACAGTATTCCAAGGTGCCGATTATAATGCTGACTGCAAAAGGTGATGAGAAGGATGAGCTGCTTGGATTTGAGCTGGGTGTGGATGAATATATATCAAAGCCCTTTAGTCCCAAAATTCTAGTTGCCCGTGTGGAGGCGGTTCTTCGAAGGACTGCAAATGTAGAGGAAGAAAGCATTGAAGTCGGAGGAATTTTATTAGATAAGTCGGCACATCAGGTGAAGATTGACGGTCAGGAAATCGATTTGAGCTTTAAAGAATTTGAATTACTTACCTACTTTGTTACCAATCAGGGAGTCGCACTTTCCAGAGAAAAGATATTGAACAATGTATGGAATTACGATTATTTTGGAGATGCCAGAACCATCGATACCCATGTTAAGAAATTACGGAGTAAGATGGGGCCGAAGGGAGATTATATTAAAACAATCTGGGGTCTTGGTTATAAGTTTGAGGTGGATTCATGAAGAATTCCATCCGTTTTAAGATAACATTCACCCTGACGATTATGATCGTATTAACGATTTTTGTTACCTGGTTTATTAATCGTACCTTTTTATCCGATTATTATGTTTATACAAAAATCAAGAATTTGGATACAGCATACCAGGAAATTAAATCGATTTATAACAAGAGTGAGGATGATGAAAATTTATCAGAAGCTGATACCATAAGCATGGAGCAATTAGCCTCCAAGTATTCGGTTGACATTTATGTAATCAACTCTCTCCGGGGGTTTATCTATCCTACGAGCATAGGAGAAAGAGAATATATTCAGATGCTTGCGATGCAGGCAGAATATCTCGCAAGATACCTCAACCCAGCCGTTACAAACCGGAAAATTATAAAGCAGACTAATAATTACCGAATTATTCGGCTCTATGATAAACAAAAGGAAGCCAACTATATTGATATGGTTGGATTATATAGAACCTCATTTCCTGAATTAGCAGGACAATCCGATTCCGGTATCAATGAGTATGAGAGTGAGGATTCAGAGGATTTCAGCATTATATTACTTCGCTCCAATTTTGAGAGCATTGAAGAGGGAGTCGCAATTGCGAATGATTTTCTGGCTTATATCGGTGTACTTGCAGTTGTCATAGGCTCCATTGCTATGTTGATTATCAGTAAGAGATTCACAAGACCAATCTTAGAATTATCCGGTATTGCCAAGAGGATCTCGGATCTAGACTTTGAGGTGAAATATAAGGTTGAGACCAAGGATGAAATTGGAGAGTTAGGCAAGAGTATTAATAGCTTATCGGATAAGCTGGAATCTACCATTACGGAGCTAAAGCAAGCAAATAACGAATTGCTGACGGATATTCAGAAGAAGACAGAGATTGATGAGATGCGTAAGGAATTTCTTTCAAATGTTTCTCATGAATTAAAAACACCGATTTCATTGATTCAAGGTTATGCAGAGGGACTTAAGGAGAATATCAACGAGGATCCGGAAAGCCGAGATTTCTACTGTGAAGTTATTATCGATGAAGCAGACAAGATGAATACAATGGTTAAGAAGCTACTGAATCTAAATGAAATAGAATTTGGTAACAATCAGATTAATTTTGTCCGCTTTGATATAGTTACTCTGATCCGCTCGGTTTTAAGTGCTTCTGAAATACTCTTCCGACAGAAGGAAGTCATACTTCATTTTGACCAATCCGAACCGGTATATGTATGGGCGGATGAATATATGGTGGAGCAGGTAGTAACCAATTATATCAATAATGCGCTAAATCATGTAAGTGGTCAGAAAATCATAGAAATAAAGCTCATCCCAAGAGATGGAAAAGTACGCATTGCGATTTTTAATACCGGGGATAATATCCCGGAAGAAGATCTGGATAAAATATGGATAAAATTCTATAAAGTAGATAAAGCTCGTACAAGGGAATACGGGGGTAACGGAATTGGGTTATCCATTGTAAAAGCTATCATGAATTCGTTGAATCAGGAGTTCGGTGTGATCAATCGTCCGGTGGGTGTAGAATTCTGGTTTGAACTTGATACGAAATCTTAAATTATGAACGAACAACGGCTTCCTTCCAATAACATAGGTAGGGCCGTTGTTCTTCGTTTGATGGTAGCTGTGATTCACCCGATATTTACATGAAATTATGTTGCTGAAATCACAAAAAAGTGATAATATGTAATTTGTACCACCCTGTAAACAAAAGCGAATATTATGTTACAAATGACTGGGGGAATAAACAATGAGACCGTATATACTAATTGTTGTCCTATTATTAATGGCAACTTTAACAGGATGCATACAAAAATATGAGTATACAAATGAACAAACAGATGCTGCGGCAGAGTATATCGCAGGCTTGATGTTAAAGAATGATAAGGAATATAAGGCAAGCCTTTTACCGATGGAAGGTCTAATCGTGAAGAATGAGACACCCACAACAGAGGTTATTACACCAGCACCGGTTGGTTCAACGAATACGGAGTCTGGCCAAGCCGATAATCAACCAACTCCCACTGTTACACCGCTGGATTATACTTTGACGGAGGTGATCGGAGAGAAGGGCTTTGAGTTAGAGTATAAGGATTTTATTATTACAGAGGGGTATCCTGAGGATGCATCAAACGCTTATTTTTCAATTACACCAAGAGACGGTTATCAGCTGATTGTACTGAATTTTAATCTAAAGAATACCCTGAACAAGGATAATCGATTGAATTTGACAAAAGCAGAGATTGAATATCAACTGGATGTAAATCTGGGGACGATATACGTACCTCCTTTTGCCTTATTAGAGAACAACCTAAAGC
>JAEYXC010000280.1 GCA_023428655.1 Bacillota bacterium
AAGAGGAAGAAAGAGCAGAGCTTATAACGAATAAAGAGGCCCTGGTAACTCTGGTTAAGGAAATAATGGATGACATCGAACAACTAAAGCAAGATGGGGCTCTATTTTCTAAGGATATCTATGAAGATTACATCAGAGATTTCAAACAGCGTTCCACCGTGGTAAAAGCCCTTTGTCTACATATTGCCCATGATTGTAACCTCGCCTGCAGGTACTGCTTCGCAGAGGAGGGAGAGTATAAAGGGCATAGAGAGCTGATGAGCTATGAGGTCGGAAGAAAGGCTCTGGATTTCTTAATTGCGAATTCCGGTAACCGTAAAAATCTGGAAGTGGATTTCTTTGGCGGTGAACCTCTGATGAACTGGCAGGTGGTGAAGGATCTGGTGAAATATGGACGGGAGCAGGAGGAGCTGCATAATAAGAAGTTCCGCTTTACCCTAACCACGAACGGAGTTCTGTTAGATGATGAGGTGATGGAATTTACTAACCGTGAGATGAGCAATGTGGTACTCAGTATCGACGGACGCAAGGAAGTCAATGACCATATGCGACCAAGCCGCAACGGCAAGGGAAGCTATGACCTTATTTTACCTAAGTTCAAGAAGCTGGCAGAGAGCCGTAACCAGACCAATTATTATGTGAGAGGAACCTTTACCCATAATAACCTGGATTTTAGTGAAGATGTGAAGCATCTGGCAGATCTTGGCTTTCAACAGATTTCCGTTGAACCGGTCGTGGCTCTTGCAGAGGAAGCCTACTCCATAAAAGAGGAAGATCTTCCCGTTTTGTTTGAGGAATACGATCGATTAGCAAAGCTCATACTGGAGTATAGGAAGGACGGAAAGGATTTTAATTTCTTCCATTTCATGATAGATCTGACCGGTGGTCCCTGTGTAGCGAAGAGGCTGTCCGGCTGTGGTTCCGGCACGGAATATCTTGCGGTCACACCTTGGGGAGATCTGTATCCCTGTCATCAGTTTGTCGGGGAGCCTGAATATCTGATGGGCAATGTGGATGACGGGATCGTAAAGCCGGAGCTTCGTGAAGAATTTAAGGTGTGCAATGTTTACTCCAAGGAAAAATGCAGAAACTGCTTTGCGAAGTTTTATTGCAGCGGCGGTTGCGCAGCAAATTCCTTTAAGTTCCACGGTGATATCAATGATACATATGATATCGGCTGTGAGCTCCAGAAGAAGAGAGTGGAATGTGCGATTATGCTGAAGGCAGCACAGTAGGACACATCGGAGGCAACATGGAGAATTGGGTTATTAAGAATAAAAAAGCGGATTATCATCTGATCATGCAGGAATGTGGAGTGAGTGAGGTTCTGGCTCGTTGTCTCGTTAACAAGGGCTACGATAAGCCGGAGGAAATCGGTCACTTTTTACATCCAAAGCCGGAGGACCTGCATGATCCCTTCTCGATGAAGGATATGAGGATAGCCTGTGATATCCTAAGAGGTAAGATTCTCGAAGGGAAACGAATTCGTATCATTGGAGATTACGATGTGGATGGCGTGATCGCTACTTATATTCTGTATCGAAGTCTCATAAATATCGGAGCAAAGGTGGATTATGAGATTCCGGACCGTATTAAGGATGGCTATGGGATTAATAATCAGATGGTGGAAGCGGCTTTACAGGAGGGGATTGATACCCTTCTTACCTGTGACAACGGAATTGTAGCACTGGAGCAGGTTGAGCTTGCGAAGAGTTTGGGAATGACGGTGATTATTACCGATCATCATAGCTTGTTGGAGGTTACACAAGCTGACAAGGATAATTCAGAGGCGGCTGTTACCCTAGAACCGGATATGATAACGATCACGGAAAACGAAAGGATTAAGCTTTCCCAGGTGCGTTTACCGTCTGCTGATGCTGTGATTAATCCGAAGCGTCCGGATTGTGACTATCCCTATCCTGGACTTTGCGGAGCAGCGATTGCATATAAGCTGTGTTGTGCACTTAACACGTATTACGAGGTGGAGCATCGGGAGGAGTTGGAACAGGAGCTGCTATCCTATGCAGCCATTGCTACGGTCTGTGACGTAATGGAGTTGACCGGTGAGAATAGAGCAATTGTAAAGCATGGTCTAAGTCTGCTTCAAAGGACAGAGAATCAGGGATTGCTGGCATTGATGGAGGTTAGCGGCATCGATAAGGAGCAATTAGGTGCCTTTCATCTTGGCTTTATCATCGGTCCCTGTCTGAATGCATCCGGAAGACTTCATACAGCAAAGAAGGGTTTGGAGCTATTGCTGGCACAAACAAAGGACCGGGCACACATCCTTGCGAATGAGGTTAGGGAGCTTAATGATCTTCGTAAGGATATGACAGCGCAAAATGTCTTAAAGGCAATCCGACTGATTGACGAGACCTCCCTGAAAGAGGATAAGGTGCTTGTGGTATATCTTGAAGATTGCCATGAGAGTATCGCGGGAATTATTGCCGGAAGAATCAGAGAGCGCTATAACCGACCGACCATCGTGTTAACCGAGGCTGAGAACAGTGTAAAGGGCTCGGGAAGATCCATTGAACAATATAATATAATAGAAGAGTTGAGCAAATGCAGGGAGCTTTTCCTTAAGGTAGGTGGCCATCCCATGGCGGCAGGTCTTTCCTTGGAAAAGGAGAACATAGAAATTCTTCGGAGGGTATTGAATGAGAACACCTCTCTGACCTGGGAGATGTTGATTCCTAAGGTAACCATTGACATCCATCTGCCCTTCGGTTATGTAAGCGAAGCCTTAATCCATGAGCTTAAGCAGCTGGAGCCCTTTGGAAAAGGAAATGAGAAGCCGTTATTTGCGGAAAAGGAGCTCAAGGTTAAATCAGCCTTTATTATTGGCAAGAATGCCAGCGGCATCCGACTTTTCTTGGAAAATAAGTATGGGAAAGAGATGGAAGCGATTTATTTTGGTGATGTGAATGAATTTTTTACATATATTGCCGAAACCTATGGAGAGGATGAAGCGCAAAGGCTTCGAACGGGACGAAGTATGAGTGCTACGTTGGCAATTACTTATTATCCCAAGATCAATGAGTACAAGGGCTTTAAAAATGTTCAGCTTATGATACAAAATTATCGATAAAACGACGATCGACTCAAATAAAAGAATGATATATTTGCTTTTGTGTCAATTTTAATGAAAAATTACAACACATTCGTTAAATATTCTTTACGAATTATCACAAATAGTGATATAATAGGCATCTATAAAGAAAATATCATTGTTTTTGTCCTGAGTGGAACTAACGAAACAGGTGGGCCAGGTGGTTTTCACTTGTTAGAAACCGTAAGAAGCATACTTTGTGTGCATACTCCCATTGGTATGGCAAGCTGCTTTACAGGTGTGTTTTGCATATGCTCACATCTCTTACGCGTAAATAAAAGGGTAAACCCTAAGAAAGGCATGGTTGTAGAATGAAGAGATTAGAAGATTATGTAAGAAGTATACCGGATTTTCCGGAGCCTGGAATTATATTTCGCGATGTTACCAGCGTATTACAGGACAAAGACGGACTTAAAATGGCAATTGATCAGATGCAGGAGTTACTTGACGGTCTGGATTTTGATGTAATCGCAGGACCGGAATCCAGAGGCTTTATCTTTGGTGTTCCGATTGCGTATAACTTAAATAAAGCATTTATTCCGGTTCGTAAAAAAGGAAAGCTGCCTTGTGAAACAGTGGCCATGGATTATGATCTGGAATACGGTAAGGCAACAATAGAGATTCATAAGGATTCCATCAAGCCCGGTCAAAAGGTAGTTATTATCGATGATCTGATTGCTACTGGCGGTACCATCGAGGCAATTACAAAGCTCATTGAGATGCTTGGCGGAGAAGT
>JAEYXC010000304.1 GCA_023428655.1 Bacillota bacterium
ACGGTAAAGTATAAGGGGGGGCTTAACTTTGGCTAAAGCACGTGTAAATCCAACACGAATGGAGCTAACGAAGCTGAAGAAAAAGCTGGCAACAGCAACCCGCGGTCATAAGCTGTTAAAGGATAAGCGGGATGAGCTGATGCGGCAATTCCTCGACATGGTTCGAGAGAACAGAGCACTTCGTGAAAAAGTAGAGAAAGGTATTATGGCTGCAAATCAGAATTTTGTTTTGGCGCGTTCCGCAATGCCCGACGAGGTTCTGAATGTGGCGTTGATGGCACCGAAGCAGGAGGTATTTCTGGAGGCGGGTAAGCGCAATGTAATGAGTGTTGAGATACCGCAGTTGGAATATCGAACAAAAACCGCGGATGTGAATGACATCTATCCATATGGCTTCGCCTTCACCTCCAGTGATCTGGATGATGCGGTGAAATCCTTACAGGATGTCCTGCCGGATATGCTTCGACTTGCAGAAATCGAGAAATCCTGTCAGCTGATGGCGGCAGAAATCGAGAAGACTAGACGTCGAGTCAATGCCTTGGAGCATGTAATGATTCCGGAGCTTCGGGATAATATCAAATACATTGTAATGAAGCTGGACGAGAATGAGAGAAGTACTCAGGTTCGTCTGATGAAGGTAAAGGATATGATGCTGGAACAGGCTCATCATTACAGTGAGAGATATCAAAATCATTTTGAGGTCTGAGAATAACCGAAGTAATCGTAAGTATTAGCTCGAAGAGCTGAAATGGAATTCGATGATAAGAAATTAGGAGGTATACAAAAGCCAAAATTTTGGTGTCTGTATACCTTCTCTTTTTTGGTGGGTAGTTAAGCATATAATGGAACGATATAATGAGCAATCTGGATAATGGTAGGAAGTGACCGCTCGGTTTCGGTTGACACAAATTCGACCTCGTATTACAATTAATTAGTAATCAAATCTGGAGGATTACCTTAGTCAGAAGTAATGACTGATATCATAGATTGGGAGGTTTTATCAATATGAATGCTTCCTGCCGTTGCGGGTTTTGTCATAATGAATTATGTGTAAAGAAGGTACCGATTTTTTCTTCCCTAAGTAATGAAGAGGTTGGAAAAATCTCTGATCTGATCACTCACAAGGAGTTTAAAAAGGGTGAGCTTTTGATGCATGACGGTGAGCGGTCGGAGAATATTGTTATTGTACATGAGGGTAGTGCGAAGGCTTATAAATACACAACGGATGGAAGAGAGCAGATATTATATGTGTTTGCTGAGGGGGATTTTTTTGGGGAGCAGAATCTGTTAACCGACCGAACAGCGACCTATTCTGTGGAAGCACTTCAGACCGTAAGGACCTGTATGTTATCAAAGAGTCAGTTCCAGACTCTCCTATATCAATATCCCGATATTGCGGTAAAGATTATTGCGGAGCTTGGAGAGCGTATGGCTCGACTAGAGAATGCGATGCAAGGTATGGGAGTTCGTAACGTTGATAACCGAATCGGTGGTATATTGCTTGAATTTGCGGCGAAATACGGAATTGAGGAGAAGGAAGGAACATTAATTCATCTGCCTCTGAGCAGAGAAGGAATTGCGAATTATCTTGGTGTCGCAAGAGAGACAGTGAGCCGTAAGCTGGGTCAATTGGAGAATGAAGGGATCATTCGTTCTGTGAACAATAAATCCATCTTAATTCTTGATCGGGAAGCACTGGGCACCTTGGCAGGCTCCTATTAATTATCATAAAATTCCTAGGATCAATGGAAAGCTCTGCACCGTATGGTTTACAGAGCTTTTTGTGTGCCTGAATGATGAAATGCTATGTATTACTTTATAATAGATCATGAATTACATTGCCTATAAAAATTATTTCGTTATTTATTGTGAAATAGGACACTGTCTATGACAGAAATTGCGGTATTATCTGATTTGAAATTCTTCATCTGATCAAAGGGTGTGTCAGTGAGGTAGCACTGAAGACACATAATAACAGCATTGTGTGTAACGATGGCTATATCACCGGTATTCTCTTGGATAATTAAGCGAAGGGCGGTCATAACCCGCTCAACCACCTCCTGATAAGCTTCCCCCTGATGTGCCTTTGAATAACGTCTGTTATAATACCAATCTTCATATTCCTTGGGGTATAGGGCTTTCACCTGGGACCAGGAGAGACCTTCCCAGTGACCTAGATTGACCTCCTGTAAGCCGTCCACCGCTATGGGAGACAGATGAATGCCCTGACCAATCAGATGTGCGGTTTGAAGGGCCCGTTTCTGCTTACTGGTATAGATTGCAGAGATGGAATAAGCCTCCTCCTTAAGCTTCCTACAAAGAGCTTCTGCTTGCTTTATTCCATTGGCATTTAATTCGATGTCACAGCTTCCTTGTATCTTTTTCGCTTCATTCCAATCCGTTTGACCATGTCGAATAAAATACAGCTTCATAGTAATCTCCGTTTCTTGAATTTGTTACCATAGGTAAAATATCGTTAGGAACCGATAATTACCTTATATTCAATGACAAAGATGGATCTACTCCCTCCTTTGTCACCATTATTCTCTGGTATATGACAGGGTAGCTTATATTTTGACTCCCTTTATCCTTCATAATTCTATTTTAGCTCTGTTTATCTAATAAATCCATAGTAATTTCATAAAATGCTCCAACCAAGTTTCATAAAATGCTCTTTCCATAGATTGATTCCAATCACAGATAGCACGCAGCACTTATACTATACTCAGGTCAGATATATGAAGTGCTTCTTAATAAATCAGTTGCTTGTAGGTAAGCAAAGAAAGAAGGTTAATATGATAATGAATAGTAAGGAAACCACAATAGGTGCAATCGTAGCAGTATTACCAAAGGCAGGAGAGGTATTCAGTCGATACGGGATTGATTTTTGCTGCGGAGGGCATCGAAGATTATCGGATGTGATACAGCAGCAAGGATTGAATGGGGATCAGCTTTATGACGAGCTTACTAATCTCATCAATAACATAGAACAGGGATATGCTGGAAATCAATTTGAGAGCATGAGTGTTGAGGCTCTGACAAATTATATTGAGGATACCCATCACAGCTATCTGCGAAAAGCTCTACCGGAGCTTGCGGATTTATTATCTACCGTCTTACGGGTACATGGCATAAACCATAAGGAGCTTTTTGAGATCTATAAGCTCTTCGGGACCCTGAAGACGGATTTGGAGCAGCATTTACTAAAAGAGGAAGGGATGTTATTTCCATCAATGGAGGAAAATGAGGGACAGGAGCAGAAGATTTTTGAACTGGCAACGGAGATTATTCAGGAGCATGAAGGTGCCGGTGCATTACTAGAGCAGCTTCGAAGGATAACAAAGAATTATCAGGTGCCAGCTGATGCTTGTGAAACCTACTTAAGGACTTATACAAAGCTGATTGAATTAGAGCAGGATCTTCATCAGCATATTCATCTGGAGAATAATATTCTTCTTAAGAACTATGATTACCGTTCCAAATAATTTGTTTGATACTTTCTTAAATTCTGGTAATACTTTTACCAAATAAATTAGATGGAGGTAAAAGTTACGATGGATTTTAAGGATAGTCAAACCAAGGATAATTTGATGCGAGCTTTCGCGGGCGAAAGTCAGGCGAGGAACCGGTATACCTTTTCCGCATCGCAGGCCAAAAAGGAGCATCAGCATGTAATTGAACAGGTATTCCGATTTACAGCGGATCAGGAAAAGGAGCATGCAGAGATCTTCTATGATTTTCTTAAGGAGATGGCAGGAGAAAATATCGTGATAGAAGCAGGTTATCCCGTTGATAATCATGATGACATCATTCAGCTACTCCGCTCCGCACAGCATAATGAATATGAGGAATATGATCCGGTTTATAAGAAATTCGGAGATGTTGCCAAGGAAGAGGGTTTTCCCAAAATTGCTGCTGCTTTTCATATGATTGCCGGAATTGAAAAGACCCATGGTGATCGCTTTGCACGTTTTGCACAGCTATTGGAAGAGAAAAAGCTATATGTTTGTGATGTTGAGGTCGGTTGGATGTGTCATAACTGCGGTTATGTTCATTGGGGAAAAGAAGCTCCCAAAGTTTGCCCGGTCTGTAAGCATGATCAAGGATATTTTATACGGATATCCATGGCTCCTTTTACAGAGTAATCGATTTTTAGAACAGGTGTAGCTCTTTTATGGGGTGTCATAACTCCGTCCCTAGAAGAGTAGCACCTGTTTTTTGATAATATTTAGCCAAAGGCAATGTAGATATCAATACTACATAAAATAGAAAAAAATACTATGACATATTGACAACAATTCCTTGAGTGAGCTATAATTAGAATAGAAATTATGCAGAAATTATAGTGAACCATCGATCTGCTTCTTCTAGTAATGAGTGTTTATGAGCCAATCAAATGGCTTTACTTAATCTTAAATACTTTGATAATCAAAATAAATTGGTGGCAGCAACAGGATAAGAAGCAGTCGCTTTGAAAGAAATGTGTTATGGAGGACATGGGTATGAGAATGAAACCATTAGTAATTGGAGATTTGATTGCAAGAATCCCGATCATTCAAGGAGGAATGGGAGTAGGAGTCAGTCGCTCGAGACTGGCAGGTGCTGTTGCGAAGGAGGGTGGTATCGGTATACTATCCACTGCGCAGATCGGATATGATGAACCGGATTTTAACAAACATCAGATTGAATGTAATCTGGCGGCAATCAAGAAGCATCTTAAGCTTGCAAAGGATTGGGCGGAAGGCGGAGTTGTCGGTGTTAATATAATGGTTGCGACGAAGCAATATGAGCGATATGTGAAGGCGGCCTGTGAGGGGGGAGCCGATGTGATTATTTCTGGTGCCGGTTTACCAATCTCACTGCCTGATTTGGTACGTGGCTTTAAGACAAAAATTGCACCTATCGTATCCAGTATTCGTTCTACCTCCGTTATTCTGAAAATGTGGGACCGTAAATATCAAACGACAGCAGATTTTATCGTTATTGAGGGGCCGCGAGCCGGAGGACATCTTGGTTTTACGAAGGAGCAGCTGGAGCATATCGAGGAAATGGACTATGATAATGAGATGAAGGGCATTATTGAATGCAAAAAGGAATATGAGAAAAAATACGGTAGAGATATTCCGGTGGTTATTGCAGGTGGTATCTATGATCAAGAGGATATTAAGCATGCCCTTGATATCGGTGCTGATGGGGTTCAGATTGCCACACGATTTGTAGTAACAGAGGAATGTGATGCCAGTCAAGAATATAAGAATGCTTATCTTGCTGCGAAGAAGGAGGATGTCAAAATTGTAATCAGTCCGGTAGGAATGCCCGGCAGAGCGATTCAGAATCCCTTCCTGAAGACAGTTGATCAAGGTAGAATAGCGGTAACCAAATGCTTTCATTGTCTGGAGCATTGTAATCCGAAGGATACTCCCTATTGTATTACAAAAGCACTGATCA
>JAEYXC010000330.1 GCA_023428655.1 Bacillota bacterium
CTATGGTATTATGTCCGTTCAAATAAAGCTCGCTGCCATAATGCTCAGGTCCATAGGAAGAAGGCTTAATTCCCATTAGAATTAAGCCTTTGTTATTGCAATTATCCAATATAATTATTAAGGAATGAAGCAATTAGAAACTTAATTCTATGAAGTGTATCTATTTGGTATCATATCCATCCG
Source organism: Bacillota bacterium (assembly GCA_023428655.1). GTDB lineage: Bacteria > Bacillota > Clostridia > Lachnospirales > Lachnospiraceae > Mobilitalea. The sequence goes on from JAEYXC010000330.1 coordinate 184, forward strand.
TAGGCGGAATACCCCACTTGCTATCCAGTGGATAAGGTGCATTTAGCGCATCTTCTTTTCCATGGGACATGGGATGATCCGGTATACAGACCTGTTGCTTTTGCAGAAGCTTGATGCAGAGGTATAATACGGATTTGTCGGTGAATTCTTGGAATTCTTCCTCGTTGATAAGGCAGCCATTCGGTACACCCTTGTCATCAATATCTGCATCATAGATTGCGGACCATTCAAGCTCGCAGTATATCGGTTCATTAAATATTTCAACATTTGATCGATCCGCTTCTCGGATATCTTTACCCATTCGTTTTTCATCAAAATACCTGGCAACCATTGGAGGAGGATTTGGTATGATATGTGGCTTGTTTCCACAGAAGTCAACCTTGGTATAAGCCTTAAACGGCACGTGTACCGTAGTATCCTTAATGGAGCCGGCTATTGCATAACCTTTCGTACATCCCCTTGCAGCGTATTCAATATTTTTGCGGATATAACCCTCGATAAAAACCTTATTCGTCGGAGGAATATATCGGCATTGTGTTAAGAATACCTGTTTTTCAATTCTTTTGATTTCATATGCGGGCTCATTTAATCTAATCTTTGCCTCAGAATCGATTTGTATAACAAATTCAGCTAGTACCTTTGGAATCTTAAAGTTTCCGCCCCACCAAGGATAATTTTCAGCCTGTGGCAGAGTTTCTGAACTGATAACACTTGCCTGACATTCTGTGACACAGTTGTTTTTAATAACGGCGTCAGCGCTCGAAACCGGGTTTGAATTTATTGATTTACCCTCCATATATTTCATCTCCTATCATATATTATTGTAGGATTTGATTCTCATCATCTCCTAGTATATCATATTCATAATGTTGAAAAATGTTAAAAAATATCGAAAAATGCCGAATTGGTATGGAGTGAACTAAGACAGACTATTTTGTATTCTGTTGTTGACATTTAGAAGGGACCATTCTATAATGTAATAGCAAATGATAATTATTATCAATTAGAGTGTATTATTTACATATTTAGCTGGGCACTTTAGGGATGGAGAGGATGTACTATATGACATTACGGGATGCGAGAATTGGTGCTACCTATACGGTAAGTTCGCTGAATTTGGACATTGTAACGAGACGACGACTGGAGGCTCTTGGGCTGACCAGGGGAACGGACATTAATATTCTAAATCGAAGCCGGAGTGGTGCTGTTATTCTGATGGTAAGAGGAAGCAGACTGGCGCTTGGTGGAAAAATCGCAGAGACAATTCACATGAAGGAGGCATCCTAATGAAAAGCGAAATACAGGTAGGCTTTGTCGGCAATCCCAATTGTGGAAAAACCACCTTATTTAATGCCTATACGGGTGCTAATCTGAAGGTGGCAAATTGGCCCGGCGTTACGGTAGAAAAGAAGGAGGGTGCCTTCAAGTATCACGACCATCGCTTTCGGCTGGTGGACTTACCCGGAATCTATAGCCTTACCTCCTATACCATGGAGGAAAGATTAACCAGAGAATATATCATGGATTCTAATGTGGATGTAATCGTAAATATCGTGGACGCCTCCAGTCTGGAACGTAATCTTTATCTAACGCTTCAGTTAATCGAGCTGGGCAAACCGGTTATATTAGCCCTGAATATGATGGATATCGTAGAAGAGAGAGGAATGGAGATTGATCTTCATCGTCTACCGGAGATGCTAGGGATTCCGGTGATTCCCGTATCGGCAAGAAAGAAGACCGGACTTGATATTCTCATGCATACCGTAGCCCATCACAGAGATAAGAAGATGGATTATCATCTTGAGCATCATCATGTAAAGGACAGCCATAAACAGAAATACACAGGGATACATAATGAGGATCGCAAGCATAAGCATGAACACCATAATGAATATGCCATCGTGTACAGTGATGATATTGAGGATAAGATTGATGAAGTCAGTGAGCTGTTAAGAAGTAAGTACGGTGTCATTGAAAATCCTCGCTGGCATGCGATTAAATTAATGGAAATGGATGAAGCGATATTGGCGAAATACCCACTGGAGCTTTCGAAGGTAATTAAGCACAGCTATGAAGGAGATATTATTAATCAGAAATATGATTTTATCGAGGAAATCATAGAGGAGGTTGTTGTAAATAAGCACAAGAAGGTTGCCTCCACCGACCGGATTGATCGATTACTTACTCATCGTTACCTGGGTCTCCCGATTTTCTTGGGTATTATGGCATTGGTATTTCTTTTTACCTTCCAGATCGGTGATTTAGTGAAGGGAGTATTTGAGATAGGGTTAGGTGCTTTTTCGGACTCCGTATCATATATCCTAGAATCCATCAACGCGGGTTTGTTCATCACCTCCTTGATTGTTGACGGGATTATCGCCGGTGTCGGCGGAATACTAACCTTTCTCCCGAACATATTCATATTATTCCTTGCACTGGCCTATCTGGAGGATAGCGGCTACATGGCAAGGGTTGCTTATGTGATGGATGGCATCATGGGAAAGCTTGGTTTATCGGGAAGGGCCTTTATCCCCATGCTGTTAGGCTTTGGATGTACCGTGCCTGCAATCATGGCCTCCAGGTCCCTGGAGAACATGAGGGATCGCAGAAAGACAATATTGATTACGCCCTTTATGTCCTGTAGTGCGAGACTCCCAATCTATGTATTATTTTCACAAATGTTCTTTGGGCGAAATGCAATGCTAGTTGCTTATTCCATGTACTTAATCGGCATTGTGGTCGCAATCTTAGTGGCATTCGTTATGAATAATCAATCGGATCGAAGTGTGGGGAACACCCTACTGATTGAATTGCCGGAATATAAGGCTCCGAATATAAGAACTATATTTATCTACGTATGGGAAAAGGTAAAGGAATACTTAACCAAGGCAGGAACCACCATTTTTGCAGCTTCGGTAGTGATTTGGTTTATCCTTAATTTCGGACCGAGGGGTATGGTAGGAGATATGTCAGGTAGCTTTGGCGCTATGATCGGTAGAGCAATTGCACCGGTGCTAAAGCCGGCGGGTCTGGGTATGTGGCAGGTTGTTGTGGCATTAATATCCGGTATTGCAGCGAAAGAGGTCGTAGTCTCTAGCTTCAGTGTCCTGTTTCAAATCGGCAATATAACATCACCCGAAGGGATGACTAGCTTATCAACAATTTTGGCGAGCTATGGCTTTGGAGCCTTAAATGCTTATGCTCTGATGGTATTCAGCCTTTTATATATTCCTTGCGCAGCTACAATCGGAGTAATTCAGAGGGAGATGCGTTCTGCAAAGTGGACGGTATTTACGATATTTTTCCAGCTTGGTGTGGCGTTATTGGTTTCAACCCTCATTTATCAGATAGGAAGTCTATTCTTATAAAAAAAGAGTTCCCTTGCCCTGTTGTTACGATACCTTATGGAAGGAGAAGGTCTTATGGCGGGTATTATATTAGGTGTCTTAATTATTGGCTATACCGGATTTGTGATTTATAGAAAAGCGAAGGATGTAAAGGCGGGAAAATCCTGCTGTAGCGGTTGCTCCTCGTGCCCTGCGAAGGATAGATGCAATAAGGATGATAAGGATGTAGATTAAAATCCTCTTTAATCCCTTGATAATAAAGATGAAGAATGACGGTAGAATTGATTTATGTGACATGATATCATGTAATAAATGAGATATTGATACATAAAATCAATGTTGAATGTATGGATGCCCTAATAAGAGTTTTGATGTTTAGGCAATCATAAATGAGAGGATGAGAAGCTTTCTTATCCTCTTTTTGGTACACGGGAAATTATCTTCAACGATTTGAAACAGTATGTTGCGCAAGTAGACAAGTTGCGATGGATTGATGATATAAAAAGGCAAAGAGACGAAAAAGATATTCTAAGTCATTCCTTTTTTGTTTAAAAATAAAAAAGGAAATGGAAGTAACGTGTAGAATATTAGTAGTATGGGTTCATATTCGCCTTTTCAACATCATGACACGATAGTCGGTAAGGGAGGAATTGATATGGAACAGAGAATAAATATCAGACAGAAGCTGGAGCAGAGGGAGCATGAGATACTCTCCCCCTATGCCGCGTTTTCCGACCAATCTCTCGGGAGGGACCGATACGAGGAGCCCTGCGATATTCGTCCTATATACCAACGAGATCGGGATCGTATTCTGCATTCAAAAGCATTTCGAAGATTAAAGCATAAAACTCAGGTTTTTCTGGCACCCGAAGGGGATCATTATCGTACCAGATTGACCCATACCCTAGAGGTGTCACAGATTGCAAGGACGATTGCGAAGGCGCTGCTACTCAATGAGGATTTGACGGAGGCAATCGCTTTAAGCCATGATCTGGGGCATACTCCCTTTGGACATGCCGGAGAGAGAGCACTCAGCAGGGTGTGTCCCGACGGTTTTCAACATCATTTACAGAGTATCCGTGTCGT
>JAEYXC010000369.1 GCA_023428655.1 Bacillota bacterium
GAAAAATATGAGGTTTCCAAGGTTATAAAAAAGAAAGTAGAAATGTACGGTATCGAATGGGATGTTTGTTATGTCAGTGATTTGCCACGAGCCATTACGACTGCAAAGGAAGTATATAGCGGAAATCTAAAGATAGATAAATTACTAAGAGAAGTGGATAACGCTCCCTTCATACATACAGAACGTTTACGGCTGCCCTTTGAGGTATGGCATATCTGTGGTCGGTTAGCGTGGTATTTCCGATCAAAAAGTCAACCTGAGACCATTCAGGAGACTAAGAAGCGGATTAATACCTTTCTCGACCGAATTGACTGGTCCAAGGAGAATATTTTAGTTGTTTTTCACGGCTTTATGATCTACAACTTCCAGAAGGAGCTACGCAAACGTGGTTTTGTTGGCGAGAAGCTGAAGATTGTTAAAAATGGTGTATTGTATGAATACATACAGGAAGAAGAACAGAAGGAAGTAGTGGAGAATGAAAATAACGCTGATTTGTGTGGGTAAATTGAAGGAAAAATATCTGGTTCAGGGAGTGGAGGAGTACGTAAAACGTCTGAGCAGATATTGCACCCTTGAAATCATCGAGTTGGCGGATGAGAAGACTCCGGACAATGCAAGCAATGTCCAGGAGGATTTGATTAAGAAAAAGGAAGGGGAACGGATACTGAAGGCTCTAAGGGACGAAGCCTACTGTATCGCCTTGGCAATTGAAGGTGTGATGCTTACCTCGCCGGAGCTGGCAGAGAAGATTGATAACCTAGGTGTCACAGGAACCAGCCATATCAGCTTTGTGATTGGTGGATCCCTTGGATTATCAGAGGAGGTATTGAGAAGAGCGGATTATAAGCTGAGCTTCTCGAAAATGACCTTTCCCCATCAACTGATGCGAATGATTTTGTTGGAGCAGGTTTACCGGGCCTACCGAATTATTCATAATCAGCCCTATCACAAGTAAAGTGATACAATCTATAGATAGGTTAGAGTTAATCGGTTTAAAAGTTTCTTGTTATCACTTTATTCACTAGAAAGAGGAGGAATGATGCATGAATACGATTGATTTTGCTATTAGCATGGAGTTGGAAGGGCAGAAATATTACCTGGACTTAGCGGAACAAAACAAGGATAATGAGCTTCACAAGGTATTTACAATGCTGGCGGATTCAGAGAAACAGCATGCCAATCTTCTAATGAGTTATCAGGAGAAAAAGGCTTTTGATTTGAAGGAACAATCGGTTCAACCGGAGTTCAAATCGGTGTTTAAGGATTTAAAGCTTTTTCAGCAGGAGAATTCGGCGAAGCAACTGGATGCTTATCGCATCGCTTGTGAGCAGGAGGAAAAAAGCATAACCTTATATAAGGATATGAGATCCAAAGCAGAGACGGAATTAGAAGTAGAAATATATAACTATCTGATTGGACAGGAAGAGGAGCATCTAATCTTATTTGAGGAGCTGGTTAAGATGGTGACACGCCCCGAAGAGTGGGTCGAGTCCGCAGAGTTTGGAATTCGTGAGGAGTATTAGGATAGGAATATAGCTTATATAGGAACCGGAGAGGCTCGCATAACGTGCTTTCTTCGGTTCCTTTTTCGCCATGATGAGAGATAAGTGTAGTGTGAATTACCTATTTAATTGTTTCGCTTTGATGAAATACTCGCGTTCGGTGATATATGGCTAACATTACCTTAGGTTTATCCTAGGGATGTATAATTAACTTTAATTCATCCTTTATCTTGAGCTTTATAGCCTTTTTTTGATTCGGACTGATGATTTTACCGTTGGCACACAGCCTTTTCACTTTCTCCCTTGATAAGAGAAGCTGATTGGCTAGAAGCTTATCAAGGCGAAGCTCAAGGGGGACTGTGCAGCGGATATTTACCTCACAGGCAGTAGTAAGCTCGTTATAAGGAATCGTATCTCCGATTAACTCGAAGTCCAACTCTTCATAATTGACTGTCGCATGGTTTCTACTAAGGGTTGGAGCGTCATAGGCATAATAGCAGGCAAGCTCCTTATCGTTGGCTAGAAATTTATGATAGAGCTCCTTGTCAATGGAATTCACATTGGTTCGTGAAAGGATCTCCAGGTTCCAGGTATTATTGCACTTACTGCATTGATAGATCAGCCATACATCGATGGAACGATGATTGGCGTTAACTCGAAAGTTTTGGCTGCATTGATATATTGAGGAATTGCCGCACTTTGGGCAATTACGAATTACTCCGGGCAAGTTAGTGGGAGTGATCTCCCATTGATAAGTGTTTTGCATTTCTATACGCTCCTATTCAAAGCTGTATAGAAGTAGAAGTGCTGTTCTTTATCCTTTTAAGATATATTTGTTTTCTTATTCAGAAGTTAATAAATTAATATTCTATCTCCATACAGCTCACACTAATTCAAGATAATGGATTGCTCATCTTGTACGCGTTCCATCTTTTCTGCCCGGTGAACAGTGATCCCACTTCACCGGTAGGAACGTTACTAAGAACGAACTACATGAAAAATAAACCCAACTAATCAATATGGGAATATCCTATGTCAGTTCATTTTGTTTTTCATCAAGAATTAGTTGTGATCGGGCGTAGTCATATTCAATATCCTCCTTGTTTTATGCCATAAGAATAACATGTGGAGGAAGCGGATAAAACCTTAAACATATTACAGAATGAAATGTGTGCCGGAATAACGACAGGACAGAAGATGGGCTGTTGCAGAACGCAAGCTCATGTACGATACTTTCTGCAGCAGCCCCATATGATAATGCACTTATCACGCGCATGTTTAATTAAGGTTATTCATTTTTTGCTTTTCTGTTAGTACGATCCGTTGGATGCTTTTTATGGACAGATAATATTCCTCTGCCAGACTCATTGCACTGGTACCCTGCTTATATTTTTCATAGATTTCCTTGTTTCTTAAACTAAGCTGCCTCTTGGTATCGGTATTCTCTCCCCATTCCTTATGATGTTCGGCTTTTATGGGTATATAGAGATATTGCCCCTGTGCATATTCCTGGATTATTTCCAGCAGCTCCTTCGGTAATACTAACTCTGCTTTTACATAGCTCATTTTGCTCCTCCTAATACAAAGTGAATGTTAGGATTGGGCAAAGGCTATTTCACAATTATGTTATTTACTGCGATAGCCTTTGCTACGCATTCTTAACGATGTCCATCATAATAATACGATGCTCCTTTCATCAATAAATCTACATAAAAAGAAAATGTGTTACGAACGGGCCGAAGCCTGTCTGTAACACATTCTCGTGGTTAATCCCTAAGGATATAAATCGCTTACATTAACATTATGCAACAGTTACATTAACTGCCTGCATACCGCGCTGACCCTTCTCTAAGTCAAATGTAACCTTCTGACCTTCTTCTAAAGTCTTGAAGCCGTTGGAAGCGATACCAGAGAAATGTACAAATACATCTTCTCCACCGTTATCGTTTGTGATAAAACCAAAACCCTTTTGTGCATTAAACCACTTTACTGTACCCA
>JAEYXC010000376.1 GCA_023428655.1 Bacillota bacterium
TCTTAACCGGTAATACAACTGCTCTGCTTGGCTTCAGCTTCGGTGCCAGCTCCATGGCTCTGTTTGCAAAGGCCGGTGGCGGTATCTTCACCAAGACTGCAGATATCAGTGCTGACCTTTGTGGTAAAGTCGAGCTTGGTATCCCGGAGGATGACCCAAGAAATCCGGCTGTAATCGCGGACAATGTTGGTGACAATGTTGGTGACGTTGCAGGTATGGGTGCTGACTTATTTGACTCTAACGTAGCTTCCATGTCAGCTGCTCTGGTAATGGCTTCCGCTCTGGATAAAGTAGCCGGTGGTACCGGGAATGCGGCAATGGTATTCTGCTATGCAGCAATCGGATTATTTGCTTCCATGATCGGTGTATTAACCGCTAAGATGAAGGATGACGGAGATCCGACGAGAGCATTAAATTCTAATACATATGTAACGACCGTTATCTTCGGCGTGTTGACAGCAGTGGCTACCTGGGCCTTTGATTTTGAATGGCGTATCTGGGCAGCAAGTGCAATAGGACTTGTAGTAGGTGTTGTAATTGGTTTGGCGAGCGATTACTTTACGAATGATAATAAGCCTCCGGTTCATGCAGTTGCTAAGGCATGTGAATCCGGCCCGGCCTTTACTATTCTATCCGGTGTTTCTTATGGATTAATGAGTACCTTACCCTCTATGATCGGTATCGGTGTTTCAGCTCTTGCTGCATATAAGATTTGTGAACCCCTGGGTAATGGCTATGCAATGTTCGGTATTTCCATGGCGGCAGTTGGTATGTTATCCATCGTTGGTATGATTATCTCCAATGATGCTTACGGTCCCATCGTTGATAATGCTCGTGGTCTCGTGGAAATGGGTGAATTGGGTGAGAAGGCTCTTGAGATCACCGACTCACTGGATAGTGCAGGTAATACAGTGAAGGCGGTAACCAAAGGCTTTGCAATCGGTGCGGCCGGACTTACCGTAATCGCATTATTAGGTGCTTTCATGAGTGAAGTAAATACCGCAGCCGTTGAGCTTGGTATGGTGGAAGAAGGAGTAAATTACATACAGGGCTTTGATATCATTAACCCTGTTGTATTCTTTGGTTTATTGTTTGGTGCAGCAATTCCGGCGGTATTCTCTGCTATGCTTATGCTTGGTGTTGATCGTAATGCTCAACGTATGGTTGCAGAGATCCATCGTCAGTTCAAGGAAATCGTTGGCCTGAAGGAAGGAAAGGAAGGCGTTGTACCGGAGTATGACAAATGTATCGAGATCGCTACCACCGGTGCGATCAAAGAGCTTATTCCCGCGGGTCTGATGGTAATCATCTGTACCTTGTTAGTAGGCTTTATCGGTGGTGTTCAGGCGATTGGTGGTTTCATTACCGGAAATATCATTAGCGGATTGATCTTTGCATTGTTCATGTCCAATTCCGGTGGTCTTTGGGATAATACAAAGAAATACATCGAAGCCGGAAACAATGGCGGTAAGAACTCCGAGGCTCACAAAGCCGGTGTGGTTGGTGATACCGTAGGCGATCCCTTTAAGGATACCGCAGGTCCCTCCATTAACACGCAGATTACCGTAGTATCCTTAGTGGCTTCACTAACAGCAACAATTTTCCTTAGCTTCTCACTATTTGGATAATTAAAACAAAATAAGGCTCCATAATCGGAGCATCACAAAGGGGTACAATCGAAGCCGGGCTAAGACGTCCGACCAAGCTTGTACCCCATCTTTTCACCTATGGGATGGTGTCAATGAAGTGTCGGATAATGCAATAAAGGATTGTAAATCAGCTGATGATGTGGTAAAATAATACAAAGCTACAAGATGTGGTAGTATTTCGTCGAATTATCAATGAATTTTTAACCATGCTTATTACAAAAGAGTATTAATGTACGTGTATTGGGGGACTTCAGATGATAAAAAAGCTTCTTTTTATTGGGATATGCCTTATATTAGTTACTATGATGGCCGGCTGTAGTAAATCCGATCAATATTACAGTGATGGGAAGAAGAGCTTTGAGCATGGTAATTATGAGGAGGCAGCGGCTTATTTCGAGGCAGCAATTAAGGAAAATACCAATCGTGCAGATTATTATATTAATTATGGTATGACATTAATTAAGCTGAATCAGTATGAAGCAGCATTGGCAGAATTCGATAAAGCTTACGTGAATAAGGATATCATCATTGTAAACAGGAACAATAAAAGACTATATCGTGGCAAGGGGATTGCTTATTATCACATGCTGGATTATGAGAAGGCGATTGCTGAGTTCAGGAGGGCACTGGATATTCGTGAATTATCCGAACTGGATCTGGATATATTGTATTATATCGGTAGTTCGTTAATTACCACCGGCGCTTATGAGGAAGCAGTCAACACCTATACCAAGCTGATTGAACTGGATGATCAAAGCGCCACTGCTTATAACAGCCGTGCATTATGCTACCGTAATCAAGGTCTCTTTGAGCAGAGCCTTGCAGATTATGACGCAGCAATTAGTGCAGAACCGGAGAATTATTCCCATTATTTTGGTAAGTATTATTTGCTTGCAGAGAGAGGGGATGAAGCGTCGGCCATAGAGGTGCTGAACAAAGCCTCGGAGCTCGAGGTGAAGACCAGTGCTGATCAGTACAATCACGCTAAGATCCATTTCTACGGTGGGAATTATGAAGAAGCTTTATCTGAGTTGAGTGAGGGCTTTAAAAACGGGTTTGCCGAGGCGTATTATTATATCGGTGAAATATACCGCATGAAGAAGGATTATCCAAAGGCAATCTATTACTATGATATTTTTATAGAGGACGGCGAGATTATGGCACCGAATGTCTTTAATCAAATCGCTTCCTGTCTTATTAAAACCGGAGATTATGGGGAGGCTCTTAGATATCTGGAGAGGGGAATTGCTTATAATCATGCCGGTACCATGAAGACGCTGAAGAAAAATGAAATTATTGTATATGAATGTTTAGGTGAATTTGATAAAGCAAAGGAAAAGCTGGCACAATATCTGAAGTCCTATCCGGAGGATAAGGAAGCGCAGAGGGAAGCGCAGTTTATTGAAACAAGAATTGCTGAGGCAGTTACCGAGACAACAGAGGAGTAATCAATGGCAGAATTATTTGATATGAAGGAACAGGAGGAACGCTTTGTATTAGTCGGTGTTGCCTCCAATACAAGCGATGATACCGTCAGCTCCCTAGAGGAGTTGGAGGAGCTTACAGCAACTGCCGGGGCGATTACGGTTGGGAAGATTATTCAGAATAGAGAGAGTATTCATCCCGGAACATATATCGGAAAAGGTAAGATAGAAGAGGTGCATGCTCTGGCACTAGAAACCGGAGCCACCGGCGTGGTCTGTGACGATGAATTAACGCCGGTTCAGTTAAGGAATCTCGAGGATGCCCTTCAGATGAAGGTGCTGGATCGAACCGTGATTATCCTTGATATTTTTGCAAACAGAGCCTCTACCAAGGAGGGAAAGATACAGGTGGAATTAGCCCAGCTGCGTTATCGTTCCAGCAGATTGATTGGACTGCGTAATTCCCTCTCAAGGCTTGGTGGTGGTATTGGAACCAGGGGTCCCGGTGAGAAGAAGCTGGAGATGGATCGTCGAATTATTAAAGAGAGGATCTCTCAGTTAAAGCGTGAGCTCGACGAGGTGAAGCAAAATCGTGAAACCTCCAGAAGCCTTCGCAGCAAGAATATGATTCCGGTGGTAGCCATCGTCGGCTATACCAATGCCGGAAAATCAACCCTATTGAATTATCTGACGAATGCAGGAGTACTGGAGGAGGATAAGCTTTTCGCAACCCTCGATCCTACGACCAGAACATTGGTGTTAGAGAGCGGGCAGCAGGTGCTTTTAACGGATACCGTTGGTTTTATTCGTAAGCTTCCCCATCATCTGATTGAATCCTTTCGGAGTACTCTGGAGGAGGCAAAATATGCGGATATCATTCTGCATGTAGTGGACAGCTCGAATCCGGATGCCTACAGTCAGATGCATATTGTATATGATACCCTAAGTAAGCTTGGAGTGCAGGATAAGGTAATCATAACAGCCTTTAATAAACAGGATAAGCTGGAAACGGATGCAATCATCAAGGATTTTAAAGCAGATCATACAGTAAAAATATCTGCAAAAACAGGAGCAGACATTGATAAGCTGTTATCGGTGATCGAAAAGGTACTTGGTGAACGAAAGGTATTGTTTGAGAAGGTGTTTTCGTATCAGGATGCCGGTAAGATTCAGACCATAAGAAAATATGGTCAATTAATCGAAGAGGAGTACCAACAGGAAGGCATTTATGTGAAGGCATATGTTCCAAAGGACATATTTCAATCTCTGGAGTAGAGTTTTTTATCGGCATTTACACATATGGATATAATAGGTATTAATTACTAGGACAATACTAGATATAGTATGAGAGCAAAAATTCTCACATATATCTAGTATTTTTTATTGACTAAATTAGCTTATTCTGGTAATATTGAAACATAGGATTTCAGAGATAGAACTAAATGTAGAAGCGGGAAGGGAGACAGTTACATATGATTAACGTTATTAAAAGAGACGGACAGGTTGCCGAATTCAACCTAAAAAAAATCAGTGATGCTATTACCAAAGCCTTCAAAGCAACGGAGAAGTTTTACACCGAGGAGATCATTAGCTTATTAGCACTCCGTGTAACCTCTGATTTTCAGAAAAAGATTAAAGACGAGACCATACATGTGGAAGATGTCCAGGACAGTGTGGAGAGTGTATTAGAACAAACCGGTTATACCGATGTAGCGAAAGCATATATCCTTTACCGTAAAAATAGAGAAAAGATTCGTAACATGAAGTCCACAATTCTTGATTACAAAGAGATTGTGAATAACTATGTGAATGAGGAGGATTGGAGAGTAAAGGAAAACTCCACTGTTACTTATTCCGTAGGCGGACTTATATTACATAATTCAGGAGCCATTACAGCAAATTACTGGCTATCCGAGATCTACGATGATGAAATAGCAAATGCTCACCGCAATGGTGATATTCATTTACATGACTTATCCATGTTGACCGGATATTGTGCCGGCTGGTCCTTAAAGCAGCTGATCAAGGAAGGTCTTGGCGGTATTCCAGGTAAGATCACCTCCTCTCCCGCAAGTCATCTGTCAACCCTTTGTAATCAAATGGTTAATTTTCTTGGAATTATGCAGAATGAATGGGCAGGTGCCCAGGCATTTTCCTCCTTTGATACCTATTTGGCACCCTTTGTGAAAATAGATAATTTATCCTATCGAGAAGTAAAGCAATGCATTCAATCCTTTGTCTATGGAGTGAATACACCGAGTCGTTGGGGAACACAGGCCCCCTTCTCCAATATAACCCTGGATTGGACGGTTCCAGGTGATCTTGCTGAACTGCCTTGCATCATAGGTGGTAAAGAAGTGGATTTCAAATATAAGGATTGCAAGAATGAGATGGATATGGTGAACAAGGCCTTCATTGAAATTATGATCGAGGGTGATGCCAATGGCAGGGGCTTCCAATATCCCATACCGACCTATTCCATCACGAAGGACTTTGATTGGTCCGATACCGAGAATAACCGTTTGTTATTTGAAATGACGGCAAAATATGGTACCCCTTATTTCTCGAATTATATTAATAGTGATATGGAGCCCAGCGATGTACGCTCCATGTGCTGTAGATTACGCCTTGACCTTCGTGAGCTACGTAAGAAGACCGGTGGTTTCTTTGGCTCTGGCGAGAGTACGGGAAGTGTTGGTGTGGTAACCATTAATATGCCAAGAATTGCATATCTTGCGAATGATGAAAAGGATTTCTTTGCGCGCCTTGACCGCATGATGGATATCGCCGCACGCTCCTTGAATGTGAAGAGAGGTGTAATAACAAAGCTTCTACAGGAAGGCTTATATCCTTATACGAAGCGTTACTTGGGTTCCTTCGACAGCCATTTTTCTACCATTGGTCTCATCGGCATGAATGAGGTTGGCTTGAATGCAAAATGGCTTGGTAATGATATGACCAATACAAAGACAAAGGAATTCGCAATCAAGACCTTGAATCATATGAGGGAACGTCTCTCGGATTATCAGGAGATGTATGGGGATCTATATAATCTGGAGGCAACTCCGGCAGAATCTACGACCTATCGTCTGGCTAAGAATGATAAAAAGAGATGGCCTGAGATTAAGACTGCCGGTAAGGACGGAGATACTCCTTATTATACCAACAGCTCACACTTGCCCGTTGGATATACGGAGGATATTTTTGAAGCACTGGATATTCAGGATGAACTGCAAACCTTATATACCTCGGGTACCGTATTCCATGCTTTCCTTGGTGAGAAGCTTCCGGATTGGGAAGCAGCAGCGAAGCTGGTTAAGACCATAGCCGAGAATTATAAATTACCTTACTATACAATGTCTCCTACCTATTCCGTCTGCAAGACCCATGGATATCTTGTCGGAGAACAGTTTACTTGCCCCCACTGTGGTGAGAAGGCAGAGGTATACAGCCGTATTACTGGCTACTACCGTCCGGTTCAGAACTGGAATGAGGGTAAGGCTCAGGAGTATAAGAATCGCCGTATCTATGACATAGAGCATTCCAGAGAGATGAATGTCGTATTGAGAAGCAACTCCTTGATCCTTGAGGATGATAATAGTCGAATGGAGGATGGACTGTATCTTTTCACGACGAAAACATGTCCGAATTGTCATACGGCCAAGGAATATCTGAAGAACACTACCTTTGCCATCATTGATGCTGAGGAGAATGCAGATTTGGCACGAGAGTTTCATATTATGCAGGCTCCTACGCTGGTAGAGATTAGAGACGGTGTAGTAAAGAAATATGTGAATGCCTCCAATATTAAGCGTTTTGTCGATGAGCAGCTAATTTGTATGTGATAGAATGGCGGGTATTTGGATAAGCCAAATATAACATGTAGATTAAGATATAAAGTGTCCGTTTCAGCCTTGAAACGGACACTTTTTACGAACAGTAGTTCCTACTAATATTACGTTATGAGTGGCAGTTTAGCTACTAAGCTGCAAGATATGTGGTACATAAAATGATTAAGTCAGGCGTTTACGTTATGAATTTATTTGTTGCCTCAATAGGGGATATAGGTTACAATTATGAATTGAGGAGTTGACCCACAAAAGGATATTTTGATTGAATACGTCATAAAGGGCAGCTCTATTTGGAAGAAAAGCCGGGAGGTAAAAGCATGAGTTTGGCAGATAAATATTTTATATCTACATGCAAAGATATCTTAGAGAACGGTGTATGGGATAAGGGGATGGATGTCAGACCAAGGTGGGAAGATGGCACACCTGCATATACTATAAAGAAATTTGGAGTTGTTCATAGGTATAACTTGCAGGAAGAATTTCCTTTAACTACGATAAGAAAGACAGCCTGGAAGTCAGCACTGGACGAAATTCTGTGGATATGGCAAAAGAAATCCAATAAGGTCAATGAGTTAAATAGTCATATATGGGATGCATGGGCAGATGAAAATGGTTCTATAGGCAAAGCCTACGGTTATCAATTAGGAGTCAAACATAAGTACAAAGAAGGTTTATTCGACCAAGTCGATCGAGTTCTTTTTGATTTAAAACACAATCCATCATCAAGAAGGATTATTACTAATTTGTATAATCATCATGATTTGAATGAAATGGCTCTGGCCCCATGTGCCTATTCTATGACCTTTAACGTTTCGGGCAACAAATTAAACGGAATGTTAAATCAAAGGAGTCAGGATATGCTTACCGCCGGATGTGGTTTTAATGAGTTTCAATACTCTGCATTACTTGCTATGATAGCTCAAGTGAGCGGGTTTGAAGTCGGTGAATTTATCCATGTTATTGC
>JAEYXC010000387.1 GCA_023428655.1 Bacillota bacterium
ATGTAGCGCCTGTAAGCCGTTGGGTGTTCGTATTCAGCTATGTTATAGCAGCAATTATTATGGGGATTATTATGTGTACCCTTACGGTAGTAATCGGAGAAGCTTATATTGTAAGCACCGGTGGAATTATGATGTCCTTCGCAGTAATGGGAAAGGTATTTCTTTATATTATCCTCAATGTATTTACTTCGGCGTCCATGGTATTTTTAATTGCCAACTTTGTCCACAGTCAGAGTGCCTTTGGTGCTTTAAGTACCATTATCGGTACCTTAGTCGGCTTCCTTGCAGGAATATATCTGCCCATAGGGATGCTTCCTGAGAAAATACAGAATGTACTCAAGTGCTTCCCACTTCTGCATGGCTGTTCCTTCCTGAGGGAGCTACTAACGAAGGATATTCTATCGACAACCTTTGCAGGTTACCCCGAGGAACTAATTAAAGGGTATCGGGAAGCAATGGGGATCTCAATTGTGTATCAGGGTGAGGCTATCCCTGTAACATTACAGGTGGCTTTTCTGGTGATTAGTGGTATAATCTTTATAGGGCTTGCGGCATTGCTGCAAGGGAAGAGAAACGTAATGAGCAGATAGGAGATCCTATGAAGATTATTATTGAGGAATGTAATCCAGGCGAAGAAGATCAGGTGATTTTTCGCTGCAAGAAGCTGGATGATAATATTCTGAAGCTTATTGCAG
This sequence comes from Bacillota bacterium, assembly GCA_023428655.1. Classification (GTDB taxonomy): domain Bacteria; phylum Bacillota; class Clostridia; order Lachnospirales; family Lachnospiraceae; genus Mobilitalea. The sequence goes on from JAEYXC010000387.1 coordinate 696, forward strand.
AGCTGAAACAGGGGCAGAGGAAGCTGACTGGGATAAAGGACGGTAATATGGTCTTGATTGATCCCTCCCATGTTTATTATTTTGAAGGGGTAGATAATAAGGTATTTCTTTATTGCAAGCAGAATGTTTATGAGACAAAGCTTAAGCTATATGAGATAGAAGAAGAATATAAGAACACGGACTTTTTTCGAGCCTCTAAATCGGTCATACTCAATGTATCCAAGATTAAGAGTATCAGCCCGGCTTACTCGGGACGCTTTGAAGCACAGCTTTATAACGGAGAGGTAGTAGTAATTTCACGACAATATGTACCGGAACTTAAGAAAAAGCTGGGAATGTAGGAGGTAGAGCCATGGAAAGTGTAAGAAGAATTATTCAGACCTTCTTTTATGTATTATCGGGTAGTATTATCAGTACTGCAATCTTTATGACAATTTTTCTTAGAGATTTGTATTTTAATGTAGAGGTTATCTGGCAGGTCATTGTTATGGCAGCAATCACTTCTCTAGGAACCCTAATCTACCGTTCCAAGCGGGAAATGAGCAAGAAACAGATGAGGCTTCGAGTTATTCTTCATTATACCTATATTAATGTAGTTGTACTTGGCTTTGCTATAATGTGGCAATGGGTCAATATCAACCGATTATCACAAATTATTATTTTGGTATTATTGGTAGCAGGGGTATATTTTAGCGTAACGACGGCCATGTTCAGTAATGAGAAACGGATTGCCGAGAGCATTAATCAGAGACTTCGATCGAAGTATCCAATGGAAGATAAATAAGAGGAAAAGATATAAAAGCTCCCAATTGGTGAATGCAACGATGCATTCACCAATTGGGAGCTTTTTGTAATTATTTCGTAAAATATATTTTATATAAAAATTCTAAACATTTTTATGTTACATGTTATTAGGCTTCCAGATTCTTAAACTGTGCCATATAGAGATTGTAATACTGACCCTTCTTTGCTAACAACTCATCCGAGCTGCCCTCCTCCTGAATACGGCCATCATCAATAACGAAGATACGATCAGCCTTACGAATGGTGGACAACCGATGGGCGATAACAAAGGAGGTTCTTCCCTTTAACAAAGCCTCAATACCCTGCTGTACCAATAACTCGGTATGGGTATCAATACTTGAGGTTGCTTCATCCAGAATGAGAATCTTAGGCATGGATACCATGGTTCTTGCAAAGGCCAATAACTGCCGCTGACCAATGGATAAGCCTGCTCCACGTTCCTTCAGCTCTGTTTCGTAACCCTTTTCCATTTTCATGATGAAGTCATGGGCATTGACCGCCTTGGCAGCAGAGATAATCTCCTCCTCGGTGGCATCTAGCTTACCGTAACGAATATTGTCAGCAACCGTTCCGGAGAACAGGAAGTTATCCTGTGTCATGATACCCATCTGCTTTCTCAAGCTTTCAATGGAAACATTTTTGATATCATAACCGTCAATCAGAATATTACCCTGCTGAATATCATAAAAGCGGCTAATCAGATTTACGATGGTAGTCTTACCAGCACCCGTTGGACCAACCAAAGCGATGGTCTCGCCGGGCTTGATTTTGAAGCTAACGTCATTCAGTACCTGAGTATCCTCATCATAAGCAAAGGATACATGGTCAAAGGTAACCTCACCCTTGATTTCCGGAAGGACATTGACATTGACATCATCGGTGATGTCCGGCTTAGTATCAAGAATATCAAAGATACGCTCTGCACCGGATATGTTTGTAATAATCTGATTGTAGAAATTACTTAGGTTCATAATCGGATGCCAGAACATCATGATATACATGGCGAAGGCCATTAATGTACCGACATTTCCGGCATCAATGCGAAGCACCTTAACCGCTACAAAATACATACAGATGGACCCGACGCCCCAGCTAAAATCAATAACGGAACCAAAAGCATCATTTAGTACAATTGCATCAACAAAGGAGCCACGATGCTCCTCTAACAACTCATCAAAGGTCTCTGCAGTCTCATCCTCTGCATTAAAGCTTTGAATAATTCTCATTCCGGACAGATCCTCATGGATAAAGGCATTAAGATTGGAGCTCTTTTTCCTGTGAATTCTCCATCTCTTATGGGACCGGGTCTGGATGTACCAAAGGCCGAAGGCCATAAAGGGCAGAGAGATTAAGGAGGCAATTGCCAGCTTCCAGTTAATAATCACCATGATGATTACCACAGCGGTGATGGTTACTGCATCCGGAATTAAGGTGGTAACACTATTGGAAAGCACATCCTTTAAAGAGTTCACGTCACCGATAATTCGGGCTAATATCTTTCCGGTAGGACGGCTGTCGAAGAAGCTGAAGCTCAACTTCTGAATATGGGTATAAAGCTCCTGTCGTATGGTTAAGAGTACCTTATTCGATATCCTTGCCATTAAAAACATTCTAAGCTTTACCAACAATACAAAGCATACATTTAAGACTAAAGCCAATATCCCCAGTTTAATTAAGCCGTCAAGATCCTTATTCGCAATATGAACATCAATTGCTCGGTCTATAATCAACGGGTTGGCTATAGAGATTGAAACCGTGATCAGCATGATAAAGATTACCGCAATAATTGGTCCCTTATAGGCCAACATATAGCGGAACAACCGTATTAGGGTCGTCTTTTTACTGACATTTTTAATATATTCATCTTCTTTGATGGCGTTTATTGACATGATGCCACCTTCCTTTCATTATTCACAGCTTCCATGGAGTCCTGTTCATCAAGGTAATCGCCGTATTGTGCCATGAATGTTTTATAGTAATAACCCTTATTCTGTAATAAGGTGTCATGAGTACCACGCTCTACGATTTTACCCTCATCAAGGATAATAATCTCATCTGCGTTACGTACTGCAGAGATACGATGAGCGATAATAATCTTGGTAGCCTCTATCTGTGATAAGGAGCGTTGTATCATAAGCTCAGTCTCCATATCAAGTGCAGAGGTTG
>JAEYXC010000455.1 GCA_023428655.1 Bacillota bacterium
CAGACTGTTAAATATCGCGCCTCTACCTCACCTTTGAAGATGAGGCCTTATGAAATTACGCTATTATATTACAACAACAAGTCTAATCTGTCAATTCAAAAAAGCTATCTTTCCAATCTTTTTATAAATCCGAACCCTTAGGGTTAATTTCTTTTCCATATCCTGTGAAGTATCATTCAAATGTGGATATTTTTACCGTCTTGATAATAACCTCCTTGGCGGGAACTCCGTTTCTGGCATCCGCCAATTCCACGTTGGCTATTGCATCCAGAACCTCATATCCCTCATAGATCTGTCCGAATACGGTATGCATTTGATACAACCAGGGTGTTCCACCTACCTCGCCGTAAGCTTTTCTGGACTGGGCATCAAATTCAACCTTGTACTGTGCCGCAATTTGATCCATAACTCGATCATCATAGGTCTCTCCGGATTGAACCAGAAAGAATTGACTACCATTGGTATTGGCCCCGGCATTTGCCATACATAAGGCTCCGCGATAGGGTTGAAGGGTATCCGAGAATTCATCCTCAAAGCTCTCACCCCAGATGCTTTCGCCTCCCCTTCCAGTTCCCGTCGGATCCCCGCCCTGGATCATGAAATCCTTAAGAATCCGATGAAAGGGTACACCATCATAATATCCGTTCTTTGCATGGGTAGTAAAATTCTCTACCGCCTTTGGAGCTTCCGTTCCAAAGAAACGGACAAAGATCGAGCCATAATCCGCAACGATGATTTCTGCAATGGTGTCCCCCTTCTTCGGTTGCTGAAACTGAGCCATCTCGGCCACCTCGACCACACTCTCATCTCCAGTCTGATTCTCGTCTTTCCGGCCCTCATCCTGCTTTGACTTACTACAGCCTGTTACCAATGTTATGAGTAATAATATTGTTAAAAAGATACAACTGATTTTCTTCATAAAATTCCATTCCAACCTTTCTAGCATAAGTATCAAATATCAGATATCATATCAATATCGTATCAACACCAACATCAACATCAACATCAATATCAATATCAATATCATATCAATACCAACATCAACATCAATATCAATATCAATATCAATATCAATATCAATATCAATATCAATATCAATATCAGCATACTCAAATTATCTTCTTTGTCAAGGAGCTGGAATTTCGTTCAGATACACGGATTCCTTCTAAAAGCTTCCCGTTATTTGATATCAATGAGTACGATAAGCTCTGCTGTTTTTTCCTGTCCCTCCGCCCATTCGTTCAGACTGATATTATTTGCTATAATAGCAATCCCTGCCTGATCGTTTTCCTTACGGAAGGTTAATTCCTCCGTTGGTAGAAGTCCTTTTTCGTTATCTGTAGCCGAGAATTTGGTGAATAAATTATTATATTCAAAACGTATCATCTCCACGCCCTGGGGATTCAAAAGCAAGATAATCTGATTATCTTCATCCGTAGCATCTACCCGTAAGGTGTATTGACTCCCGTTCACTTCAAAGCGATTGTCCGGTGTTTCCGGAGCATGATAGAAATTCATCTGCAGCATTGCATCATATCCGGATATGGAGATCGGCTCGTAGGTGTCTCTATTATAATAATAGCTCTTATAATCCCGGTACATATCGTCATATCTGGCAAAACCAAAGGTCCTCTCAAAATTATTGGATGTAAGATAAGCACTAAGATAATCAATATTCTTTGCGTAGTTCATTCGATCAAGGTAATTCAGTGAGGAGATAATCTCCTCTTTATCCTCCTTGGATATGCTAGCATTCGCTACGATACTACCATCGGAGATCATATTATTCCTGATGAGGGCATTCTCCAGTCTATTTGCTTGATTTCTCTTGCTAACCGTAAAAGCATCTACAGGTGGCAGGATGGAAATTATGGATAGGATAATTAATATTGGAGCGATTATGCTATTCTTACGAGGAGGTAGGATACTGAATAACACACCTGCTACAGTCGCAAATACTCCGAATAGGATAACATAATATCGCCCATAGGTTACTCCCACATCGGAAATCTTAAGGATTGAGGATAGGGTCTGAAACAATACGACCGGTATTAATACCTTTGGAAATATTAGTCGAAAGTATTTTGCCATGGGCTTTTGAACGGTACAGGTAAGAATATATACCACAATCACAGTGACAGAATAACTGACTAGCAAGGGCTCCATCAGATTATCACTCCAGAATTCACCGCTTATATTAATCACGATATAGAGTAATAAAATAATAGTAAATACTGCTGTGATTGGGATAATCACATAGGATATCAAAGTCTCTAGAAATTTGGTCGGAGCAGTCATGCGGGATAACTCCTCGTCCTTAGGGTTCACCTCAGAAGCCATGCGAGAAGGCTCTTCACCCTTGGAGCTTTCCATCCCTGTCTCCGAAGCACTACCTCTCTCCTCACCTCTACTCGGATAGTATGGAATCATTGTAAGCAGGTAGATCGGTGCTATCAATATAAAGATGATATTCGCTGAGTGGATATAAGCCTCCCCACTAATCTCAAAAATCAATAAATTCGTTGCGGCTAATATAATAACGGTACCTAGAAATAATACTGCGTCAAAGAATAACGCCGTAAAGGTACCTTTAAACGCTGCCATAAAGCTTTCGTTTATACTGATTTTGCTATGAATGGTCGGTATCCATAGAAATGCAATCACCAGAATGAACAATATCACAATGGTTCGAATTGTTACCTCAATGCTCCAATCGGAACGATAAATCAGTAGATAATATAAAATCGAACTAATTACGGTGACCACCATAAAAATTATTCGAAAAATCGGGTTCTCCAAAAAATGCTCATATAGTAATTGAAGAACTACAAAAATAGCTGCTCCCAGTAAAAATGTTACAAGGAGCTTCGTATATACCAATTGATCGTCGGATTCAATGGCAATCAAATTGTTCACAACAGCCGCAATTAATAAAATAACAGTCAGCGGAAAGCGCATTACTGTATCCGTAAGCCCCTGCCACCTCTCTCTTAGATTTATCTTCTTATTCATATTGTAATCCCTCCTTTTCTTAATAAGGACTATTCCTATTCTAATTATACCACAATCCCATAAAAAATTACCAATAATTATCGATAATCACTCATTGTATACGGCCTACAAATATTTTTAAACCACTTTTCCTACTGCTTTTGACTATTTTCAAAATATTATACAAAATTAATACGATTCCATCTTTACAAATTTTAAAAAGTATGTCAAAATAAAAAAAATCCTAGGAGGTAAAGTACTATGGCTTCAAAGAATCAACCCATCGGCTATCTGCCCGATCAAAAACCCCCGTTCGTGGAACTAATCTTATTTGCATTACAGCAGATCGTTGTAATGTTCCCAGCAACCGTTCTTGTTGCATTGATTACCGGTTTCCACGTTTCAACTACTATTTTTGCCAGCGGTTTTGCTACTCTTTGTTTCATCTTAATCACAGGCAAGAAGATTCCCCTCTATTACGGATCCAGCTTCTCCTATATTGCAGCGATTGCCTCTATTATGGCAGCTGAGCAATTTGCAGGATATAGCTTGAACGACAAAATCTCTATCGCACAATTTGGTATCGTAATGTCAGGTTTTGTATCCAT
>JAEYXC010000458.1 GCA_023428655.1 Bacillota bacterium
TAATGAGTAGTGTGCTATGGGAGCAGACCCTTCGTAAAATGATTGGCGACGGTGTGACGGATTTTATTGAAATAGGACCGGGTAAAACCTTATCCGGCTTCGTGAAGAAAATTGACCGGGGGTTGAAAACCTATAATGTAGAGGATATAGCCTCCCTTGAACATACTGCAAAAGCGATACAGGCAGGTATATAGAAAGGAAACGATTAGAATGCTGAAAGGAAAGATTGCTGTAATCACCGGAGCCGGAAGAGGAATTGGCAAAGCGATCGCATTACAGTTCGCACAATACGGCTCTAAGGTAGTAGTAAATTATCGCAGCAGTATTGCACAGGTCGAGGAGCTCCTAGCCATAATTAAAAATAATGGTGGAGAAGCGATTGCGATACAGGCAGATGTCAGCCGGGAAGAGGATGCGAAGCGATTGGTCGATGAGACGGTAAAGCACTTCGGTCGGTTGGATGTATTAGTAAACAATGCAGGGATCACCAAGGATAATTTATTAATGCGTATGACGGAGCAGGATTTTGACAGCGTAATTGATACGAATCTAAAAGGTACCTTCTTCTGTACCAAGCATGCTGCCACAGTAATGTTAAAGCAAAGAAGCGGCAAGATAATTAACATTTCTTCCGTGGTAGGAATAACCGGCAATGTAGGGCAGACGAATTATGCAGCTTCGAAGGCGGGAGTCATCGGTATGACAAAGGCAGCGGCAAGAGAGCTCTCTTCCCGAGGAATCACAGTCAATGCAGTAGCGCCCGGCTTTATTGAGACGGATATGACGGAGGGGCTTTCCGATAAGATTAAGGAGGCGACCATTGCCAACATACCGTTAAAGCGATACGGAACAGCGAATGAGGTGGCAGGAGCAGTCAGCTTTCTGGCTTCAGAGGCTGCAAATTATATTACCGGACAGGTGCTTCAGGTGGACGGTGGCCTAGCAATGTAGTTGTTCCCTCACCAACTGAATATAGGAATCAGAAAATGGAGCACTACAAGAAGAAAGACATCTTATCAAATGTTGGAGGTACCGGGAAGGTATCATAGAGAGGATACGTTATGAATCGTAGAGTAGTAGTTACAGGAATGGGGGCTATCACCCCCATCGGTAATAATGTAGAAGATTTCTTTAATAACATACAGGCGGGAGTCTGTGGAATTGACTATATCAAATCCTTTGATACGGAAGGCTTCCAGGTAAAACTGGCTGCGGAGGTAAAGGACTTTGATCCCAAGAATTATATGGATGCCAAGGATGCAAGAAGAATGGATCGCTTTTCTCAATTCTCTGTAGCAGCAGCGAAGGAAGCTCTGGAGGATTCCGGTATCGATCTAGATCGAATCAATCGTGACCGCTTTGGTGTTATCGTTGGTTCCGGTATCGGCAGCATCGGTCTGATTGAGAAGGAGACAAAGACCTTACTCGAGAAGGGACCGAAGAGAATCAATCCTTTATTCATTCCAATGACCATCACTAATATGGCTGCAGGCAATATCGCAATACAGTTTGGCGCAAACGGCGTATGTACCAATGTGGTAACTGCTTGCGCAACCGGAAGTCACAGTATCGGTGAAGCGTATCGAAGCATCAAGCATGGATACTCGGATGTGATATTAGCAGGTGGTACCGAGGGTGCAATTACACCACTTGGCGTAGCAGGCTTTTCGGCACTCACAGCATTATCCACGAGCACGGATCCTTTGAGAGCCTCCATTCCCTTTGATAAGGAGAGGGATGGCTTTGTCATGGGTGAGGGAGCAGGCATTATGCTGCTAGAGGAATACGAGCAGGCAGTTGCACGCGGTGCAAAGATATATGCTGAAGTTGTAGGGTATGGTGCAACCTGTGATGCTTTTCATATCACTGCACCGTCTCCGGATGGAGAGGGTGGAGCAAAGGCTATGACCCAAGCGATGGAGGAAGCAGGGATTACTGCAAGGGAGATATCCTATATCAATGCCCATGGTACCAGTACACCAACCAATGACCGCATTGAGACCACAGCAATTAAGCTTGCTATGGGTGAGGAAGCATATCGGATTCCGGTAAGCTCCACTAAGTCGATGATCGGACATCTGTTAGGTGCAGCCGGTGCTGTTGAGGCAATAGTCTGCCTGAAGGCGATGGAGAAGAGCTTCGTTCCTGCTACCATCGGATTAAAGGTAGGGGATGAGGAATGCGATCTGGATTATGTTGCTAATGTAGGAAGAACTTCTAGGCTTAACTATACCATGTCCAATTCCCTGGGCTTTGGCGGACATAATGCAACCTTATTGTTTAAAAATCTGAGCGAATAATGCGAATGAGATATCATTCACAGCGCTGGGTTTGTGCCTGCGTCTTCTTCGACACAAACTTCATAAAAGGAAAGTCATATTAGAATTATGGAGGCAAATTATGGATTACAAGGCAATAATCAACTTGATTAAGGAAATGAATCAAACAGAATTAACAAAGCTTGAGATAGAAGAAAACGGTGTTCGTATCTGCCTGGAGAAGGAACAAAGGACGATAGAATATCACACGGTTAGCCCTCAGTCTACTGCATTTGCACAGAATCAGATGCCGTTTACGACATATGCTACTCCAATGAATGAGCCGCAGCCGTTCAATCCCTCGGCATCAAGCATTCCTAGTAATATGAATACACTCCAGACTCCGGCTGCTACTGAGATGTCAACGGAGGAGGCAAATCATAAAAAGCTGGTATCTCCTATGGTAGGAACCTTCTATGCGCAGTCTTCTCCCGATAAACCTGCCTTTGTTAAGGTGGGGGATAAGGTGAAGAAGGGTCAGACCATCTGCATCATAGAAGCAATGAAGCTTATGAATGAGATAGAGAGTGAGCACGACGGTGAGGTAGTTAAGATATTGGTGGGGAACGAGGAAATGGTGGAATACGGTCAGCCTTTGTTCTTATTAAAGTAGATTTAATCCTAGGTTAGAGGAAGTAAGTATGATAAATTCATACATTAAGTTAATGCCTGTAGTTTAGGTGACAGGCGGTAAGAAAGGCATGGTAAATAGGATGTTAAATGTGGATGAGATACAAAAAATTCTGCCGCATCGCCCCCCTTTTTTGTTACTCGATCGTGTGGAGAAGCTGGAGCCTGGTAAGTGTGCTACCGGTAGAAAATGTGTAACGATGAACGAGCCCTTCTTTCAGGGGCACTTTCCCGGGAAAGCGGTTATGCCTGGAGTATTAATTTTGGAAGCACTGGCACAGACCGGCGCAATCTGTATGCTTACCGTTCCTGGAAATGAAGGAAAAATTGTATATTTTGGTGGAATCGATAATGTGAAGTTTAAGCGTCAGGTAGTTCCGGGTGATGTGTTGGCCCTGGAGGTTGAGATAACAAAGAGCAAGGGAAGCTTCGGTGTTGGAACTGCCATTGCCTATGTAGAGGATAAGGTGGCAGTGGAAGCTATACTTACCTTTGCCATCGGTGCGTAGCCCGACATTACATTGAAAGTTGGACAAATCAAGGAGAAATGCGATGTTTAAGAAGATTTTAATAGCGAATCGCGGAGAGATTGCCGTAAGAATCATCCGCGCCTGCAAGGAAATGGGAATTGAAACTGTCGCTGTCTATTCCGAGGCGGATCGGGAGGCTCTTCATGTTATGCTGGCAGATGAAGCGGTTTGTATCGGTCCGGCAAGATCCAAGGATAGCTACCTTAATATGCAAAATATCATTAGTGCCACGGTTCTAACCGGTGCAACAGCCATACAT
>JAEYXC010000460.1 GCA_023428655.1 Bacillota bacterium
GCGGTAGTGATGCTGTTGGTTTGGATCAGCGGAAGGTTTGAGGAGCTTTCCGAACACGCATATCGTGATGTTTTTCTGTCTTATACAATACCTTATATTTTTGGAGCAGCGTGGTATTATATCAGCCTATTCCTTGAAGCAAAAAAAGCAAATGCTATACTGGACAGGGTGATAAAAAGAAATCAGAGCCAAGAGGATAAAATACAGGAGAGTTTATGAAGTGGAAAGAAAGAGCAAAGATGATTAAAACCGATATACCTGCCATATTTATCGCGCTGGCGTTTATACTGGGGCATTAATCCAGAGGTTTTGTTAAGGGATATCGGATTAGAGCAGACGATTTTTTACATAATGTTAACGAAATCTATACCGTTCCATGGTATTTTCCTTTTTCACTTAGTGTTAAATTAATGGTATCAGCCGGAGACATCATCATCCAGGCGAAACTAAATGAAAAAGGAGAGAATAAGATGAAAAAAAAGAATGGAATAGCTATATTATTATTCATTTGTATTTTACTAATTACAACACTAGCGGTATGTGGTACGAAGGATAGGGGGAAGGATACCAAGGCTTTGGAGGATAAGACGGAGGCAGCAGAGCAGACGGAACCAGCTGCAGAAGGAACTACTCCTGCAGGGGAGACCGAAGGGGAGGCAGCGGACCTAAGCGGTACTATTTTAATATCAGGATCAACCTCCATGGAGAAGCTTTCTAATGTTGCAGCAGAGGCTTTTATGCTAAAATATCCAAAGGTTACAGTATCTGCTGAATTTATCGGATCCAGCGCCGGTGTTGAAGCGTTGCTTGCGGGAACCGTTGATATTGGCAATGCCTCCAGAAATTTAAAGGATACCGAGGTCTCCTCCGGAGCAATAGAGAATATTGTGGCAATTGACGGAATTGCTGTAATTACACATAATTCGAATACAACAACGAATCTGACAAAGGATCAGTTGGTTAAGATATATACCGGTGAGATTACAAACTGGAAGGAAGTCGGAGGAAGGGATCAGCCGATTGTGGTAATCGGTAGAGAAGCAGGCTCCGGTACAAGAGGAGCATTCGAAGAATTACTTGAGATTGAGGATCTATGTAGGTATTCCAATGAGATTAACAGTACCGGTGGCGTAATGGCGAAGGTTGCAGCCACAATCGGTGCAATTGGTTATGTATCATTGGATGTAATCGATAGCAGTATTCTTACAATACATTTGGAGGGGGTTGAACCTACACCGGAGAATATTAAGGCGGGCAGCTATCTGTTAAGCAGACCCTTTGTGATGGCTACGAAAGGAGAGGTTGCAGAGCAGAAGGAACTGGTTCAGGCTTTCTTTGAATATCTAATGAGTGAAGAAGGAAAACAGATCATTGAAAGTGTTGGATTAATTACAGTGGATTAGTCGCATCAGAGTAATCCGAATTGATGAAATGAAATAGAATACCCTTTGATTGGGGGTGAACCCAGCCAAAGGGTGGATGGGAAGTACTCGAAATACCGGGTGCTTCTTTTTTTGATTGAGATTCGAACTCACTTATTATACAATTAAATATAATCAAAGCTTCAATTAGGAGAGGTGACGACATGAAGAATAAGAAAAAAGTAATTCTAAGCCTGCAGGAGCATGGTAGAAGAATGTTGAAATCCATTGGGTTAGCCTTATTGGCAAGTCTTGCATTTTATTTTTTGGACGCTCCCTTATTGTTTATCCTATTTGGTCTCATTGCTGCAATTCTTAGTATCACACTGTTTATACTGGTTCTCAGGGAGAAGGGGGATAGGAGGGGCAGATAGGATGTGGGTGTAGTGTGAAGTAATCCCAGTCTCATCTGTACTTGGAACAATCCCATGCTATGTATTATTTCTTTTCTTTCGCTCCCTTCGATATCGAAGATAGCTTTTATGAGCCTTAACCCTCAGATATAGCTCCCGGAACATACCGGATAAAGTATAACCACTGCTATTATCCAGCAAAGGAATAAGGGTGAAAACCGATACAACACGAAGAAGGACGGAAATCACGATGATAAATTGATAACGGTCTGGAATGATTGAGCTTAAGGTTGCACTGTCATGGATTCCCTCCAGTATAGCACCTCCGGTCAGGATTCCCAAGAAGGAACCGAATAGGGAGGTTATGCAGGAGAAAACTGCTACATAGGAAGGGCGTTGTTCATCCGGTGAGGAGGAAAGCTGTAGACTGGTAGCAGCAAGGTTTGCACCGCTCCAGAAGGCAGCTCCGATTAGATTATGCAGCAGGGTGGGCCAGATACTTCCTTGAGTAGAGAAAAGGAAGAATAATGGAGTAAGTGCTGCGACGATGCAGGTACACCAGAGTACGGGCTTGCTACCGAAATGATCCAACAACCGTCCCCAATGTGAAATAACCAATATGGTAACAGCAGCTGCGGTTACCTGGCTGCTTATTGTAAACTGCATATAGCTCAAGCCCATTTCGGTTAAGGCGTATCTGGCCAGATAGGCACCGGACATATTCGCGGTAAAGCACCAGGCTGTCCAGAATAGCATAAATTTAAAAAAGGGTCTGTTTCGAAAGACCTGCTGAATCACGGGAAGTAGCTTTAGCTGTACCGGCGGGGTCTTGTATACCTCCTCCATGAAAAAGAAGCACACCATATCAAGAATACCAAGTACACCACACATCACAAAAACGATGGTATATCCGGTAAAACCGGTCATCCGGTCCAGAATACCGGCAACCACTAAGCCCATAGTAACACTGGCAATGGAGGTGATACCATCCCGTTTACTGAGCCAGCGTCCCCGGATTTCGACGGGCACTAAATCAGCCATCCAAGGCATCCAGCAGACATTAATGAAGGAGCTAAAGGCAGAAGAGACTCCGATTAGCAGGATGACGGACCATAAACGAAGGGTGGATTGGCTTGCCGGAATAAAAAAGGGAACCAGACCAATGATGATCCATAATACTCTTGAGAAGAGTCCATAGGTCATCAGATATTTTTTACGCTTTTGAGTACGGCTGACCAAGGTGGCGAAGGGAATCTGCAGGAGAGCTGCAGCTAAAGGAATTGCGGTCAGCAGTCCATAGACAAAATCACCCGCTCCGAGATATCCTGCATAACCGGTCAGGGAAGAACTGCCTCCACCGCTGATTACACCCCACAGGGTTCCAAAGGTATTCCCGAGGGTCATTAGGTAGATGCTTCGGCGTATTTTCGGAAGAAGGGCAGCCTCATCAAATAATTTTTCAAAGGGTTTTCTCATCGCTATCTTTTCAACCTTTCTCTTTTCTTCCACTTATAAGATATTCGCTAATATCAGATTATTATAACGAAAGGATTTCGCAATGTAAATGTGAAATCTAATATCAGATTTGTCTTTTATATACGGCTATTCATAGAAATAAATGGTTTTTTGCTTAAAAACTAGACGAAAACCGGATCAAGAGGTATTATGTTAAGGAAGGATATGCATCAAAGTACCAAACATATCCTTTTAGTTTTTTAGAATGGAAGTGATGATCATGTTGCGATTTATATATGTGATTTTAAGGAGTATCCATAAAATACCATATTATATATTACAAATGAGAAAATATTATAAGAATCCCGATCAATATTCGGAACAGAATTGCTATCAGCTGGCGCTTCGAGTAGTACAACTGATTAAGCGAATTGGAAGGATAGAAACCTTGGTTACCGGTATTGAGAATCTTCCGGAAGAAGGCGGGTACATTATGTATTCAAATCATCAGGGGAAATACGATGCCTTGGGTGTTATGCTCGGCCATACAAAGCCTTGCACCTTTCTCATTGCTAAGAAGCAATCCCAAACTATTGTTACGACTCAATTTGTAGATTTGGTGCGAGCAAAGCGTCTCGACTTTGATGATATCCGTCAGCAGGTTCAAATTATGAAGGAGGTTACTGACGAGGTAAAAGCAGGTCGCCGTTATCTGATCTTTCCGGAGGGAGGCTATGGGGACAATCATAATCGCCTTCAGGAATTCAAGGTCGGAAGCTTTAAGTGTGCAGAAAAAGCAAGATGTCCCATTGTTCCGGTAGTAGTGTACGATACTTATAAGCCCTTTGGAATTAACTCCTTAAAGAAGGTGTTTACCCAGGTACATTTTCTGAAGGTAATACCCTATGAGGAATATGAAGGGTTAAAGACGGTTCAAATTCGTGATATGGTGGTGCAGCGGATCAAAAAGTTTCTACGGCAATTGGAAGAGGAAGATAAAGCATCGGAGGCCATCTATGAGCAGTGGTTTGCTGCTATAGAGGATGGAGAGGATGCCTTGTTGGAGGATTAGAGAGGATGAATTTCTCTTTATAGCAGTTGTGTAATGTGTTACAATACGGAGAGAAAGAATACTAATTTAAGAAATATGTAAATATATTGACTTAAAGGTAACATATTTTTGTGGCAGAATGTGGTATCGGTAGCAAATTGTCTTTATGAGGATAAAATTATGGTGAAAAAAACAACGAAACAATTCAATAGATCGAAGGGCTCCGGAGCTTCTAAAAACCGGAAAGGGAAGAAAGGCAGGATTACCAGAATACTTCTCATCGATGCAGGAGTACTCTGCGCTATTCTGGCCGTATATCTGCTTGTTGCTAACTTTTACAGCAATCATTTCTTTGGAAACACCGAGGTGAATGGAGTCGATACCTCTCATATGTCAGAGGAAAAGGCTGAGCAGGCGATCAATAAGGAGGTATCCTCCTATGTACTGGAAATCAAGCATAGGAATGGACTGACCGATGTTATTTATGGTGATAGCATTAATTTACATACGGTGTTTGGTGAAAGTCTGTCGGAGCTAATCCGTAAGCAGGGAGGCTTCCTATGGCCAGCATCTCTATTTCGTCAGCAGGAATATGAGGTGGAAGCGATGCTGACCTATGACGAGGAGCTACTCAGTTCCTATGTGGATCTGCTGAAGGGCTTTAAGGAAGAAAATATAACAGAGCCTGTTAATGCGACCATTGCCTATGGCGAGAACGGTTATGAGATTATTCCTGAGGAGCCCGGTTCCAAGCTGATCAAGGAAAAGGTATACGAAGCCATTGCAGAAGCAATTAACACCCTGCAGCCGACGCTATCCTTAGAGGAGGCCGGCTGTTATGTGGAACCGGAGATCACGACCAAGGAGCCGGGACTGGCAGGAGCGTATGAGGAATTAAGCCGTCTTTCCGGTGCTAGGATAACTTACGAATTCGGCGAGGTTACCGAGGTCCTGGACGGAAGCAAAATTAGTGAATGGCTTACACTGGAAGAGGATTACAAGGTTACTCTGGATGAGAGTAAGATTAAGGAATATGTCGATTATATCGGTAAGACCTATAACTCCTTCGGACGTCGCAGAACCTTTAAGACCTCATACGGGGATGTGATAAAGGTAGAAGGTGGCGATTATGGCTGGTGGCTTGATCGCTCCTCCGAGGTGAAGGAGCTGACGGAGTTAATTAAAAACGGGGAGCAATTAGTAAAGAAGCCCGTCTATTTCCAAACAGCACAGCAATACGGAGAGGATGATATCGGAAATACTTATGTGGAGGTTAATCTGACTGCACAGCATCTTTTCTTCTATAAGGACGGTGAGTTAATTCTCGAATCGGATTTTGTGTCCGGCAATATATCCAAGGATTATGATACACCGACAGGAACCTATCCGGTTCAGTATAAGGAGAATGATGCCATATTAGTTGGGGAGGATTATGAGACACCGGTAAAATACTGGATGCCCTTCAATAAGAATATCGGTTTTCATGATGCAAACTGGCGAAAGGAATTCGGAAAGGATATCTATCTGACCAGGGGCTCCCATGGATGTATTAATATGCCACCGAAGGCAGCAAAGAAAATGTTTGAGAATATCAAACGTGGAGTAGCCGTTGTGGTATACGAGCTTCCCGGAACAGAGAGTGTGGTTGAAGAAAAGCCAAAGTCCGAGGAATAGGATACAAGGCATAACTACGGTATAATATTATAAAAAAGGATAGGAAAGAGGTCGCGCGCGTTCTCTTTCCTATCCTTATTTGTACGCCAAGCGGAGGCCTGTTTCACTTTTCTCCACTCAAATGACAATGAATAGATTGCTTCCTTGCAGGTAGTGCTTATTTGCTAAATTTTCATTTACCCTCTAGTCAAAACACTAAATATGGTATACAATGCTAATAATAATAACTATTACTAGTATATTTGATGACTGGAGGGAAATCCATGGATATTAAGATAAAAAAACGGGACGGAAGATTGGAACCGCTTTATGTAGAAAAAACAAAAAGGATGGTTGCCTATGCCTGTGAGGGCCTAGAGGGCTGTGATCCCTTTGAATTAGAGATGGACTCTAATATACAGTTTCGAGATGGCATGAGTACGAAGGAGATTCAAAAAGTTCTAATTCAGACAGCAATTGAGAAGATGATCCAGACGACAAAGGATAGTCAGGGAAATGTGGTGAAAACCACAAATATCAATTGGCAGTATGCGGCTGCCAGACTTCTAATGTCAGACCTATATAAGGAGGCTGCTATTAACCGCGGTTATCATCATTTTGGTTATGGTGATTTCCTGGGGCTGGTACAGCTACTGGTGCGTGGGAATTATTATGGAGAATTTCTCCTTAAGGAATATAGTGAGGATCAAATCAGGGAATTAGGAGCATACATCAAGCCGGAGCGGGACCGTCTTTTTAACTATGAGGGTCTTAAGCTGTTAGCGGATCGTTATCTGATTTGTGGCTTTCATAAGGAGGTTTTGGAGCTGCCTCAGGAGCGTTTTATGGCAATTGCCATGCATCTGGCGATCCCCGAAGGAGCAAAGAAGCTGGAATATGCAAAGAAATTTTATGATATTTTAAGTGAGCTGAAGATGACAACGGCAACACCGACACTGGCCAGTGCGGGAACGCCTTTCCATCAGCTAAGCAGCTGCTTCATCTCAGTGGTGGGTGACAATCTATGGTCAATTTATGATGTGAATCAGAAGTTCTCCGCGGTATCAAAGCATGGCGGAGCACTCGGTATCTATATCGGCAAGGTAAGAGCATTAAACAGTGAAATACGTGGCTATAAGAATGCCTCCGGCGGTGTTATCCCCTGGATTCGTCTCTATAACGATACAGCCGTGGCAGTCGACCAGCTTGGCAGAA
>JAEYXC010000131.1 GCA_023428655.1 Bacillota bacterium
GTTTAGCTGTTTTTCTAAGGGATGCAGTTCATATCTATACAAGTAAATAAAGATTATGTGTCTTCCCTTGAGAAGGATATGTAATACAACAGTAGGAGGCGCTGTCACAGGAAACAATGTGCAGCGCTTCTTGTTATTCCTGACAAGGAGAATGCAAAATAAACTCGTATGTTCCTTTACATATATGTAACTTTCGCACGAATAGTGGAAGCTCATAATTTGAAATTAGTATAGTATAATTATGTAATTTAATGTATTATTTGTATTATAAGTGATTTATAATGGTTGGAACTTCCATGAGGAGGATGTATATGAAAAAATAATATTTGCTGGATTTTGCTTGTTAACGAGTGTCATAGGGGTAATTCCAATGCTATTTTTAGCAGTTCAATTACATGAACAGTATGGTTATATTAATGGTCAATCAAGTTTATCTTTATACTTGAATTTATTAAACTTGATGCCCGTTTTTACAGTGCTTTGTTTTCTGGGTATAATAGGTTTTATTATTGGATTATGGGGATTATTTGAGAAAAATACAAAATGATTATTCTGTAGGTTCATTGTAATCTATTATAAATGCGAGCTAAATATTGCAATTGAGCAGAATATAATAAACTCTGCTCAAAAAATAATAAATATCAACCCCATAAGTTGTGACAGAACCTAATTATTCATAATAATTATTGTTAATGAAATATATTTATTGCATAATATTATTGATAAGCGGATTTTTGAAATGGCGAATCATTTATGGTACGCAGATTAATGCATTTTTTGGATAAAACATTGAACTTTATTGTCATTTGTTTAACAATCCCAACCGTTTTTCGCGATATAGATAGAAATTGTGGAGGAGAATACATGAGAGTTACTGTGATTAATGGAAATGCAAGACATGGAAGCACCTGGAACTGTAAAGAACTGTTTTGTAAGGAGCTCGCCCGCTATGAGGAGCTTGAGATTACCGAATTCGTAATGCCAAAGGATACTCCTCCATTATGCGTAGGTTGTTTTAATTGCTTTACCAAAGGGGAGAAGAATTGTCCCCATGCCAGTCAAGTCAGCCCGGTAGTGGAGGCACTGGAAACGGCCGATCTCATCATTATGACCTCACCGGTGTATGCCCTAGATGTCAGCGGTGGTCTGAAGGCTTTGTTGGATCATCTATGTTATATGTGGATGTCTCATCGACCGAATCCGAAGATGTTTCATAAGACTGCATTGACCATTGTTACGACTGCGGGTGCAGGAAAGGGGCATACGACAAAGACGATGAAGAATAGTCTTTCTTTCTGGGGAGTGAAGAAGATATTTACCTTCCATAAGGCAGTTTCTGCCATGCGATGGGAGGATGTAAAGCCTGAAAGGAAGCAAAAAATAGAGAGAGTAATTGCGAAGAAAGCAAAAAGGATATATCATGCAGTACATAATATTGAGAAGCTGTCATACCCCTTTACAAGAAGCTTTCTATTTCGGATGATGGCCGGTATGCAGAAGGGAAACGACTGGAATCTTGAGGACCGAAATCACTGGGAAGAAAAAGGGTGGCTAAAGGGGATAAGACCTTATGGTAAAAAAATGAAGACGGAGTAATCGTTATAACATAATTGATTCGCAATATTTAATAAAGGAAAGGATACCTGCAACTCACTACTGTGGCAGGTGTCCTTTCCTTTATCTGTGTCTTTATAACAGTCCCTTTCATCTGGTAGATGGGGTGTATTTAAGCTATTTTCTTTTTTTTAGTTCATCGTATCCTTTGCCAGCTTTGCCTGATCGAATTTATCACGACGG
Organism: Bacillota bacterium; assembly: GCA_023428655.1. Taxonomy (GTDB): domain Bacteria; phylum Bacillota; class Clostridia; order Lachnospirales; family Lachnospiraceae; genus Mobilitalea. The sequence goes on from JAEYXC010000131.1 coordinate 1,798, forward strand.
ATATGACAATAACCATTGGGGTTCTTATCCAAGTATTTTTGATGATATTCCTCTGCAATATAATAATTGTTGAGTGGTAACACCTCTATGACGATGGGCTTATCGTATTGGATCTGAAGCTCACGGATGGAGGCTTGAATGATTGGCAGATCCTGTTCATCCACATAATAGATTCCGGTACGATACTGTGAGCCCGTGTCACCTCCCTGACGGTTGATTGAGGTGGGATCGATGACATCATAATAGAGGGACAGGATGAACTCTAATCGAATAAGCTGTGGATCATAGTATACACGAACCGTCTCTGCATGACCGGTATTATTATGGCATACCTCCTTGTAAGTAGGATTTTCTGTATTACCGTTGGCATAGCCCACATCCGTACTTACGATACCGTTAATGCAGGATAGATACTTTTCAGTTCCCCAAAAGCAACCGCCTGCGAGATAAATTTCTTTGTAATTTTCTTTTGTCATATCATTTCTCCTTACTATTTTTTATCTTTCGGATCGTTATTCATTATTGGTGCTATTTTTACGAAACAACTTAAGAATTTCATTCACAAGGAAGGGTATCAAGGAGAAGCAGATTACAAGTCCCCAATCCTGCAGGGAAAGATTATGCACACCAAAGGCCTTCGCAAGGAAGGGGATTGAGATCACGACTAATTGCAGTAATATGCCTACGATGATTGCTCCTATTAATAGCTTGTTCGTGAATAATCCAATCTTTAGAATGGATTTTCTCGAGTTTCTCATGGACAGAGAGTAGAACAGCTGAGAAGCTGCCAGTACTACGAAGGCCATGGTTCTTGCATAAGTGATTCCCTCCTCCGGAATGGTACCGGAGCCGAGTACATAACCATGCTCCCATAAACCGTAATAGAAGGCAATCAGGGTAAGAAGTCCGATGAGGGAGCCTCCGATAATAGCCCTAAGTGCAGCGCCTCCGGCAAAGAAGCTTTCCTTCGGATTCCTGGGATGCTGCTTCATAACATCCTTATCACCGGGATCGACCCCTAAAGCAATTGCGGGTAAGGAATCTGTAATTAAATTAACCCAGAGAATCTGAGTCGCAATCAGTGGCACCGGCCAATTCAAAAGAATGGATAGGAAGATGGCAATTACCTCACCTAAATTACAGGATAGAAGGAAGATTACGGATTTCTTAATATTATTGTAGATGTTTCTGCCTTCTTCTATGGCATGGACTATGGTGGTGAAATTATCATCCGTTAAGATCATATCACTGGCACCCTTGGCAACGTCCGTGCCGGTGATGCCCATAGCCACACCGATATCTGCAAATTTGAGGGAGGGTGCATCATTTACACCGTCTCCGGTCATAGAAACGATATTACCCTGTGCCTTGAAGGCTCTAACGATTTTCACCTTGTGTTCCGGTGATACGCGTGCAAACACACGATAATTATTAATATTTGCAGCAAAGGTCTCATCGGATAAATCGTCGATTTCAGCACCGGTTAAGCTTTGCTCAATGGATTCGGCAATTCCTAACTCCTTCGCAATGGCAACGGCAGTATTCTTATGATCGCCGGTAATCATGATGGTACGAATTCCGGCACGCTTAGCATCCTTAATGGAATCCTTAACCTCAAGTCTTGGAGGATCGATCATACCTACGAGACCAATGATCATTAGATCCTTCTCCATATCCTCCGGTGGGATAATTGCATTGGTATCTTTGTATGCTACACCCAGGACTCGGAGTGCATTATCGGACATGCTTTCCGTGATTTTCATGTAGTCAGCCTTTAACTCTGGAGTCAAAGGGACTACCTGCCCGTTTACCAGAGCAGTAGTAGATATTTTAAGGATATTATCAATGGCACCCTTGGTATGAACCCGATAACCCTTTCCTTCCACATTCAGCGTGGACATCAGCTTACGATCGGAATCAAAGGGATTTTCCGAGACTCTCTTATGTTTGTTATTCAGATCAACACGACCCAGATTGAATTTATCACCCAAAATAATTAGAGCGATTTCCGTGGGGTCACCGGTACCCTGACCATTCTCATAAGTGGCATCACTGCATAGAACGAAGGACCTTATCAATTCCTTTTCATCCGAGGTTGCAGTTTGGTTGGTCTCTGTCTGAGATACCTCTGTTAACTTACCCGAGGTATATTGCTTTACAACAGTCATCTTATTCTGTGTTAATGTTCCTGTTTTATCGGAGCAGATTATATTAACAGAACCTAAGGTCTCAACAGCAGGAAGCTTTTTAACAATCGCATTAATCTTGGACATTCTGGTTACACCCAGAGCAAGTACAATTGCGACGATCGCTGCAAGACCCTCTGGGATGGCAGCTACCGCTAAACTGATTGCGGTTAAGAACATCTCAAATAGGTCACGCTTTTGTATCAGTGCAATGATAAAAATCAGAGCACAGATGCCGATGGCAAGGAAGCCAAGAATTTTTCCGAGCTCCTCCAGACGCTTTTGCAGAGGAGTCATTTCTTCATTATCCGCTTCAAGTATTTTTGCAATCTTGCCAATTTCCGTTTCCATTGCAGTAGCTACTACAACACCCTCGCCTCGTCCGTAGGTAACAAGAGTGGAGAGAAAAGCCATATTTGCTTTATCCCCGACGGGGGTTTTGGGGTCCTCAAAAATAGAATTTGCGTTCTTTGAGGTAGGAACAGACTCACCGGTTAGTGCGGATTCTTCAATCTGTAGATTGGCACTTTCAATCAAGCGCAGATCAGCAGATACAAATCTTCCCGCATCCAATATAATGATATCACCGGGAACAACCTCTTCCGAATTAATTTCTTTGATTACACCGTCACGTCGGACTACTGATTTGGGAGTTGTCATCTTCTGAAGTGCTTCCACTGCTTTTTCAGCTTTAAACTCTTGAATTACACCAATAACAGCATTCAGTATAATTACCAGTAAGATAATTACGGAATCGGCGATCTCACCAATAATCAAAGTGATTACTGCGGCAGCCAACAGAACATAGATTAACATATCCTTCATTTGTGAAAGAAATAGAGAAACAATACTTTTTTTTGCTTTCCCCTTCAACTTATTCATGCCGTATTTTTCCAAGCGCGTCTTTGCTTCAGTCTCGGTAAGTCCTACGGCAGGATTTACACCAAATTCCTTCAGCACTTCATCCTGTGATTTAGAAAACCACATAATAACACCTCTTTCATTTATCTTGCTTTCATTATGTTTCCTAATAATAGGAACTTTATGCTTCCCAGTAT
>JAEYXC010000187.1 GCA_023428655.1 Bacillota bacterium
GCTAGAAGGTATTCGTTATGCATTACTGCTTGGAAAGACCATCTTTGCTCTCGAAGAGGGGCTTAGTTACCGTGCTTATCGCAAGTCAGCCCACAAAACCTACTACCGCAGATTATTTGAATATGAAGAATGTATCAAAAGCTATGGTATTCAGATCTTAGAGCAGGGGATGAAGATGCCGGTAGGTATCATTCATGATCCGAATGTAGTACAGGAGATAACCTGTAAGGATGATAATTGTACCATAGATAAAAGGTTGGTTTTAGAAAAGGATTTGATGAATTTGAAATCGCAAACAGCAGTATGGGTCGGAAAAAACAGCATTGTTACCCCATGTGCACAAGATTATGCAAGAGCACATCATATACAAATTATTAAGAAGTAGCAAAGGAGCGTACAATTGGAACTTGGCAGGGTAATCGGGAGCGTATGGGCTACCAAGAAGGATGAAAAGTTAAATGGTAAAAAGCTGTTATTAGTACAACAGACCGATGCAGATCATAAGCCGGGTAAGAAGCTGATAGTAGCAGTCGATACAGTAGGAGCCGGTACGGGAGATCAGGTACTTATGGTATTAGGAGGTTCAGCCCGCCATGCGTTATCAGAGTCAGGAACTCCAGTTGACGCTGCAATTATTGCCATTATAGATTCGGTGGTGGTGGAAAAGCATGAATAAAAGCATGAGTACAAGCATTGGAGCATTAGAGTTTACCAGCATCAGCCGTGGTATGTATGTCGCTGATGCCATTGTGAAAAAGGCTGATGTCGAAATTATATATTTTAAAACCATTTGTCCGGGTAAATTTCTTATCATTGTTAGTGGAGATGAGGGAGAGATTGATACAGCCATTGACTATGGGATAAGTATTGCGGGAAAAACTTTATTTGACAGCTTTAAGGTACATGCAGTGTCAAAAGCCATTATAAATGGAATAAAATCCAAATATAATCCCGTGGAAAGACCGGACGCAGTCGCTGTAGTTGAGACAAGAAAAGTATGTACCGGAATAAGAGTTCTTGATATTATGCTAAAAGCAGCCGATGTTACTCTGGTGCGGATTTATCTGGCATTTACTATTGGGGGGAAACTGGTATTTATTGTGAATGGACCGGTAAGCAGTATCGAGCATGGAATCATCGAATGTAAAAAGCTATTAAGTCAAGCAGAATATGAAAACATTGCAGTCATACCATCTCCGAATTTGGACATACTGGATAACCTATTAAGACGATAAGAGGTGTATTTGTGAGCGTAAATGAAATTATTGTATATATCATGGTTGTATTTGCAGTACTTGGTGCAGTTGACCGAATTATTGGAAGTAAGTTTGGGTTAGGTGAAAAATTTGAAGAAGGTATCCTTGCCATAGGCTCTTTAGCCATATCAATGGTTGGAATCATAGCGCTTGCTCCGGTATTAGCGAATCTTCTTAAGCCAATTATTGTTCCTGTGTTTAGTTTGCTTGGTGCAGATCCGGCAATGTTTGCCGGAACCATACTTGCGAATGATATGGGAGGAGCGCCCTTAGCACAGGCACTTGCACAAACCGAAGAAGCAGGATTATTCGGTGGGCTCATTGTTGGTGCCATGCTTGGTCCCACCATCGTATTTACCATTCCCGTGGGTCTTGGAATCATTAAAGAAGAAGATAGAAGATATCTGGCAACCGGTGTACTGGCAGGTGTTATTACAATACCAATTGGTTCCTTCGTTGGTGGTCTGGTAGCGGGGTTTCCGATCGGTATGGTATTACGGAACTTGATACCGATTATAATCTTTGCAATATTAATAGCCATTGGATTATGGAAATTTGAGAATGGTATGATCAAGGGCTTTACCATCTTTGGAAAGTTTGTTGTTGCTGTAATTACCTTTGGGTTGGCAGTCGGTATTGTAGAACAATTAACCGGTATTGTTCTGATACCGGGAATGGACCCCATCAGTGAAGGTTTTGCTGTAGTAGCTGATATTTGTATAGTACTTGCGGGTGCATTTCCATTAGTTTATGTCATTACAAAAATATTTCGTAAGCCACTCATGAGGCTTGGAAAATTACTTGGGATGAACGATGTGGCGGCAGCAGGCTTAGTAGCGTCATTAGCAAACAGTATACCGATGTTTGGTATGATGAAGGATATGGACAACCGCGGAAAGATACTAAACGTAGCATTTGCTGTATCTGCAGCCTTTGTATTTGGCGATCACTTGGGTTTTACCGCCGGATTTAATTCCACGATGATCGTTCCCATGATTGTAGGAAAATTAGTGGGTGGTATTACCGCAATCTTTGTGGCAATGTTCATTGCAAAGAAAACAGTAAAACCTGAAGGAGAGAAATAAGCGATGGAAGTAAATCGTACCACAATTGAAGCTATGATACGTGAAGTCTTACTCGAAAAATTAGGTGGGGCTGTGTGTAACGACTTAAGTAAAACTAAATTAAAAGAAGGAATTATCTCCGTAAAGGTGCCTCAGATCAAAGTATCGGAGGAAGACTTGATGGACACAGGAAAACCGGGAGATATTGTGTACACCAAAGATTTATTTACTCTAGAGGAAAGTAAAAGACTTGGATGCGGAATTATGGAGATGAAGGATACTACTTTTAATTGGACGCTAAACTATGATGAAATCGATTATGTCATAGAAGGTACACTAAATATTATTATCAATGGAAAGATTGCCACCGCAAATGCTGGTGAAATTGTACTCATACCAAAGGGATCTTCCATTCAATTTTCCGTACCAGGCTATGCTAGATTTCTCTATTTCACTTATCCGGCTGATTGGGCAAATCAAGGATAAGATAAGGGAGGTATTCCTCTAAACCACATAGCTACCTCTAAAGAAAGCCAGCTCAATATAAGTCTGTTAATACAAGGTGGAGCAGTAGATTTCAATCTGTTTGGAAGCCTCTTGGAGAGTCATGGCTTGCTATTTTAAGAAAATCTGCTATAATATGTTTATAATAGGCAATCGCCACAGGGTGGTTGACCGATGATTAGATTAAAATAATTAAAACACCTTCCTGCACCGGGCAAAGTACAGGGAAGGTGTTTTACTTTATTGACATTTCAGATAAATAAATGTCAGTAATGGTACTTTTATGGTGGTCTGCACAAATATGCAATAAACTCTGCAATAAACTCTGCAGTAGGAATCTGGCTCCAGTTATCAGACTATGCAAGGGATAGGATATTAAATGTGTTGATAGAGAAGATGAATTTGAATGGAGAGTGGTACCATAAGATTAATGAATAGAGGTAATTAAATATGGCAAGTAAGCTAATAAGAACGCAGGTTGACAACATTAATATTAAGGAAGCTGCTAAAGATGTGGATAACCTTAAAAAGATATTTGATTCTATCTGTAACGATCAAATGGACCGGCTAGAATTAGAATCCATAGTCAAGGAGTTGGTTTATGAACAGGACGAAAATGGTTTTTGGCCTGTGATCGTTGACAGGTCCATGCCTGCCGATTGCAGAGTATCCTTTCTATACTATCCGACTTATTATGCAACATGTATATTAATAAGAGCCTATCTAATGAATTATGGAACTGAAATTATAGAATTAAGAACATCCCTAATTAAGGGTCTTCGAGCATCGGTAGGAAGAAATCTTGTTGGAAGTGGTTATGAGAGTACAGAAATCCTATTAGAGG
>JAEYXC010000275.1 GCA_023428655.1 Bacillota bacterium
CAGCTGCATTAATCATACAAAACTTTTCTAAAAGCCTATCGATTAATATTCATGAATTAGAATTTGGCATCATAATATTAGTAAGACGGGTTTATCACTTTGAGGATACCTATAATTTAAAGAATAGCTCGTCGTTTACAATTCTATGCTATTGAGGTTTTGTAAGGAGGATGAGCAGTGGAGGACAGAAGTCAGGAAGCATTAAAAAGATATCGTCTTAAGATCTACAATATATACCGGGCCAGAGGTGCATTCCTGTTGGAAACAGACGCAGGGCTAAAGCTCTTTAAATGTTTTGAGGGTTCTAGAAATCGTGCGCTATTCGAGAACAAGGTGAAAGAGCATCTGCTGCAGCATGGTTACGCGAATACGGATCTCTTTGTCAAAACCCTTGATGAGGATATCATTAGTGAAGATGGTGCTGGTTGTCAATATATAATGAAAAACTGGTTCTGGGGGGAAGAATGTAACCTGCGGGAGCTGTCACAGGTGGAGTGCGCCTCTTCGAATCTAGCCAGACTTCATAATATATTACGGGATGTAGAATTTTCAAAGGAACAGCGGGAGCATAATATCTCCCCGGATTTAATGGAAACCTTTGATAAGCGTAACCGGGAGTTAAAGAGAGTAAAGGCTTATATTCGGGAGAAAAAGCAGAAAAATGAGTTTGAGCTTATGTACCTGAACTATTATGAAGCCTTTTATGAGCAAGGTCTTTTGGCAGCGGATCGGTTATCCCGCTCCTCCTATCTTAAATTAATGGAGGAGGCAATAGCGAACTGCAGTGTCTGTCATGGTAATTATACCTACCATAACATTATTATGCAAAAAAGTAAGGTAGATGCTATGAGCAGAAATTATATCCCGCCGGGTTGGGTGAATAAACAGCCGGTATCAGCGACGGAGCTTGGGGGTGAAGGGAATAACATTGCAACAACTAATTTTGAGAAATCTTATATCGGTCTTCAGATTTTTGACTTATATCAGTTTATCCGTAAAGTAATGGAGAAAAATGATTGGGATATCTTATACGGCAGTAATATAATTGAAGCTTATGATATGGTAAAACCAATATCGAAGGAGGAGCTTCAGATTTTATATCTATTGCTTTTGTATCCGGAGAAATTCTGGAAGATAACGAATTTTTATTATAATGGAAAGAAGTCCTGGGTATCCGGTCGTAACACGCAAAAGCTTTGCACAATCGGTGAACAGAATGATAAAAAGGAAATGTTCCTTCGTAGGCTGGAAGATATTTTATAATCCATGAAGGATTGAAACTGTCTGTAAGGTAAGCTATAATGTACATAGATACGTAACGAAAAAGATGAGGATACTTATCATGAGAGTGCTAGAGAATAAGCAAAAGAAAAGATATACCATAGATAATAGAACGATTATGAGCCTGCTCCTTGGCCTTGGGATTCTGTCAGCAATCTTACTTGCGACCATGTTTATTACCGGGGAGGAATCCGGTGGATCCAGAGGGAGTAACGCAGGCACAGAGAAGGAAACGCAGGAAGCAACAACAGCACCGGTAGGAAATGAGGTGCTGGGTGTGATAACCAAGCTTAACAGGGAAGTACAGGAAATAACTCTCTATGATATTGAGAAAGAGGAAAGCATAACCCTGCCTTATAGCGGTGGTACGAATGTTATTGATAAATACGGTCAGGCGATTTCAATCAGCCAGCTAACCATCGGTACCATGGTGGAAGCTGTTTATCCTAAGAAGGAAGCAAAGTTGTCTGATTTAAGGATATCTACCAAGGCATGGGAATATGTAGGAGTTAGCAATCTTGGGATTGATCGAAGCAAACGAGTAATGAAGATTGCTTCTAATAAATATAAGTATACGGAGGACCTTTTTATTCTGAACGGTACGGAGGTTATATCTGTTTTGGAGCTTGCCGAGATGGATGAGTTAACCGTACGTGGATATGAAGAAACCATCTGGTCCATTACAGTGACCAGAGGACATGGAACCGTAAAGCTTGTTGACTATGAGGGATTTCTTGGAGACAACATCACCATAGGCTATGAATCCATGCAGCAGATTGCAAAGGATATGGTAATCAAGGTTAGAGAAGGTAATTTTAATCTGACTGTGGAAAATGCAGACTATACCGCGACAAAGAATATAACGGTACTACGGGATCAGGAAACAGTGGTATCCTTAGGTGATTTGGGACCGGATGCCACGAAGCAGGGCTTGGTAACCTTTGAGATCACTCCCTTTGGAGCGGATCTGTTCGTGGATGGCAAGCTGACCTCCTATGCCGAAGCCCTGGAGCTGAGCTATGGTGAGCATGATATTGTAGTATCCTTGGATGGATATACCACCTATGAAGGGAAGCTGAAGGTGGATAAAGCAGGTACTACCCTTCGTATCGGGTTGCCGGAGGAGAATAGTAATGAAGATGCATCAATCGAAGAGACGGAAACCGAATCAGGCAATTCTAATCCAGGCACCAATAACGGAACCGGAGGGGACAACGGCAATCAATCCGATGGCTCAGGGGATGATACGGACAATAACTCCAATGATGATTATGAAGAGGATGAGGACCATCTGATCTATGTACAGAATCCCATTGGTGCTTCTGTCTACTTAAATGGTGAATTCCAGGGGATATCCCCGACCAGCTTTAATAAGCTGATTGGAAGCCATGTTTTAACCTTTATAAAGGAAGGCTATGAGACTACAAGCTATACGATAGAAGTATCGGATGATAATCTGGATACCTACTTCAATATGCCCGACATGATAAAAAAGTAATACGATATATGTATAATTTTCACTAAAATGCAATGATTTAATCAAATATTGGAGACCGAAAAAGAACGGTGTCAATCGATTTTTCATCCTCTCTCTTTTCAAAGTAGCTGTTGTAAGCTATAATAAATGTAAATTTATGGAAAAGAGAGGGG
>JAEYXC010000298.1 GCA_023428655.1 Bacillota bacterium
CATCTCACCGGAGGTCTTAGGGGCCAAGGCAACCATGGTAATGAAGCCTTCCGCATCCAGCCGTTCATTTACGGCTGTGATAAAATTCAAAAAATTCTGTTTATCCTCCGGAAGTACAAACTCGAAATCAATATCCAGACCCACATAGCCTTTTGCTCTCATATTTGCAACAATATTATTAATCAAATTCGTCTGCCCGGCAGGATTAATAAACATGGCATGAGCGATACCACTATCAAAGGTCTGTTCTGCGTTCATCGGTGCAAGCATCATAATTGCACCGACACCGAACTCGTTTGCTAAGGCAATTAATTGCCCATCGTCAATAGGAACCAGTTCTCCCTCCGGTGTAAAGCCATAAGTAAAGATGGAAAGATACGTCAGAAAAGGCAGTGTGCGCCGTAGTACCTCTCTCTCGATGAAAGGATATGCATATCCGTTGATAACAATGGTATCCTCAACGGTATCACCCTCATAAGTAATAACCAGCTCTTCACCGGCGGTTAGGAATTCATCCACCGCAACCCAGGGATTATTCTGAAGAATTCGATTAGGTGTCACATCGTATTGCTCCGCAACACGAAAGAGGGTATCTCCCTCCACGACCGTATGCACTACCTCCGGTACGCGAATTCCCAGACTCTGTCCGATTACCAGATTATCCGGATTTGGCAGTTCATTTTCTATTATAATTCGCTCAGAAGTCACACCATACTGTCTAGCAATGGAGCTTAACGTGTCACCGGCCTGCACAACATGAATTATCATACTCAACATCCTTTGCTTATCGAAGCTATGTAATTAGTATATGCTTTCCTGCATTGTTTGTGAAATTTTTATTGTTACGTTGCATCCTGGTTAGTCTTATCGTATAATACTAATAACGGTTCTGGAATGTCAAATTAAGGGCGATTATTAAAAATGAGCGGTGCTTTCGTCACTTTTAATATTGTTTTATGGTAAGCCGGAAAAATGATAAAGGAGAGACAAGCGAATGAATGAATTTAAAGAAATTTCACCGGATATGATACGTCGAAATCCATTTCAGATGATAGGTAAGGAGTGGATGCTCATTACTGCCGGTGATGAAAATAAGGTGAATACCATGACAGCCTCCTGGGGCGGCCTTGGCGTTATGTATGGTAAGAATGTAGCATATATTCTGGTACGTCCACAGCGCTATACAAAGGAATTTCTTGATCGAGAGGAGACCTTTTCACTGTGCTTCTTAGACAAAGAGTATAAAAAAACCCTCAATTACCTCGGATCCGTATCAGGCCGTATCGAGGATAAAATAGCCAAAAGCGGCTTAACACTGGATCGTATTCAAAACACCCCCTTCTTCTTGGAGGCTACCAATGTTCTGATTTGTAAGAAGCTCTATGTACAACAGATGAAGGGCGACTGTATCCTGGAGGAACGCTTCAAATCAACCTTCTATCCGGATGGTGATTATCACTACCTTTATATTGCTGAGGTTACCAATGCCTTTAAGTCCGTAAGCAAGAAATTATCCGATCTATAGAAGAAGCATCTTTTATTAATGTGAGTCAATTATCATATGGTTTGAAACAATGATAGCAGAATATGGTTTCCTATGGAACAAAAATACCTTATCACCGTATGAAAGCAAATCGGATTGCCCGAGCTTTGACGATGATAAGGTATTTTTTATAAGCCGTAATAACTTGTGATATTACTTACTACAGGCTGTTAATCCAGGTTCCTGCCAGTGACATCCAGGTCTGACATTGGGTCGGTAAGGGACCCTTGTCATAGATACTTCTGGTCTCTTCATTGGCAAGTGATAAGCCATGCCATCCCTTCGGATACACGTGCAGCTCGAAGGGTATCTTTTTCTCGTTCAGAGCCTGAGTAAACAAAAGCGCGTTTTCGATCGGTACCAGACTATCCTCAAAGGTATGCCAGAGGAAGGTAGGCGGAGTAAATTCAGTAACTTTATTCTCTAAGGACATACTCTCCACCAGCTCATCGTAACGATCCTGCAACAGGGCTACAAAGGAATCCCTGTGTGCATATTCACCGGAGGTAATTACAGGGTAGCAAAGCAGTAAACCATTCGGTCTATAATTCTCCTTGGACTGCTGCATAATCTTCTCAAGGAAGGGCTCATGCCATAAGGTTCCCATACTTGCCGCAAGATGGCCGCCTGCTGAGAAGCCCATCACAAGGATCCGATCCGGATTAACATTCCACTCCCCTGCATGCTCTCTGGCATAGGCTACTGCTTTTGCCAGCTGTGTTAATGCAGTCGGAAACTTTGCCGGATAGATCGAATAACGAAGAATAGCCACATGGATACCAAAGCTATTCAATTGTATCGCGACGGGCTCCGCCTCTCGCTCCGATACAAAACGATAACCACCACCGGGGCATAAAATCACAAGTGGACGTGTTCTATTCTCATCAATTTCGGAGGTATTGCTTAGTAGATATGTTGTTAAGGTTGCCTCCTGTCCGTCAGCGATAATCTTAATCTCCTGATATAACATTTCATCCCATCCTTTCCTTTTTGTACTGAATCCCTCAGCTCTTAATTATCCCCCTGCCAGTCTTTACATACATCAACCCAGCCTAAGCTTCCGGAATATTCCACCAGCTCCTCACAGGTAAGTTCAATCGCGGAATTACTACTGCCACAGGCCGGATAAAGGGTCGTATATCGTTTCATTGAGATATCCGTATAAACCGGTAGTCCTTCTACCAGGGCAAAGGGACAGACACCACCTATGGCATGTCCCGTATAGTAAAGGACCTCCTCCGGAGTAAGCATCTTAGCCTTCTGGTTAAATTGTGCTTTGAATTTGGCATTGTCTATTCGGGCATCACCGGCAGCAACGATAAGAATAGCGCCCTCCTGCGCCTTAAAGGATAAGGTCTTAGCAATTCTACCGGGAACCACTCCCAGAGCATTTGCAGCTAATTCAACGGTAGCACTGGAGGTATCGAATTCCAGTATATCCTTATCCCTCCCCCATTGCTTCAGGTAATTTCTCACGTTTTCAATTGACATGTCTTTTCCTCCTATCTACTTCTGTCTGTTATCAGATTGTAATATTTCTTAGCCACCAGATCTCCATCTCCTTGCTCAATCATGGCAGCACATTTATGGTAGAGGGCAATATTAAGGCCAAGAGCCAATATTTCCTCATCACTTCGCTTTATTATTGTGATAGGTGACCTTTCCTCAGGGCTTCTATCCTGTGACTCTTCCTCAAGCCTTGGATTCTGTCTGTTCCTGTGACGACCTTCCTCCTGTCTTCGATAGGCCTCCATGCGAAGCTGCTCCTCCTGCTCCAGTCTTTGCTTCTCCTGATGAAGCTGTCGGAGTCTGTCCTGCTTCCGCTCATAGCTTGCCTTCTCCTCCTGAAGCTGTTCCTCTGTCTTAGCGCACAGGTCATCAAAATCACACAATATTCTTCCGACAGTATTCATCGTAAGCTCTCGCATCGGATAGGCTTTGATACAGTACTTAAAATTCCTTTCCTTCCCAAGACGATAACCAAAACATCGTTTCAATATCAGCTTCTCCTCCTTGGTATCTAAAAAGGCCAGATAACCCATGGTATTTTGGACTAAATTCTGATACCAATCTAATTGCCTTGTGCCCTTCTCCTGACGATTCCCCAGTATATAGATAACCTTAATATTATGCGACTGATAGTAATTATCTCTGATCCGGTATTTCTCAAGACTATTATTAACCAAACGATAATCCAGAGCAATCCGTTCCTCACCGAGTTCACAGTAAAAGGTAGTATATATCCCATTCTCCAGACGATATCTTGTTTGAATATTACAGTCCGGGAAGCTGCGTTTCAACAGCTGATACAGAAGTCTTTTGCCCTTCTTCAGCTCCTCGGACTCCTGCCTACTTCCATAATCACACTCTTCGGCATCATAATGGGCGAAATAAGGCTCCTTAATGGGTCCGGCAGCAAGATATACCGGTGCTCCGCAATCCACACAACGAAGTCCACGGTCAGCTGCAGCTTCCTTCCATTCCAGTACCAGGTCCTCATAATAGATTCCATTCTCATCCTTTAAATCATAGGTACATATTAACTTTCCATGGTATATGCTATTCTCCATATGGGCAACCCCTTATTGACCAAGTACTGTATTTGACATCATCACTCTAAAGTATCATAGTACATTATATTTGAAATTTCAATCCTCTTTCGTTTATCAACCACTTTCACCAACACTGGAAACCATTTTAAATATCCCATTAAGCTTGAGATACCATCTTTGTCGAGATGGGTTATGAATCGATGAACAGCGTATCTGCTTGGGAACAGATACGCTGTTTATAATTGACCTATTTGAGTTTCTGAGCGCCTTCTTGCTTGATGGGCAGACTGTGGAAATGTCTTCTCGGTTGGTAACAACGATATCCGATTGGTTCCATCAAGGAGACATTATGACTTACCACAATGGTTCTATGGGTTACAAGGCTTACAATTTGCTGCTCTTTTGAGAAGTAAGTCGAAATGTTCTTTCTGTCATAAACACCATCAGCACAACAAAGATAATGAGATAAACAGGCATGATTCCATATCCAAGCCATCTTCCGAGAAAACCAAACAATGGCGGAATAAATGTTGATCCGGTATAGGCGCTTGCCATCTGTATTCCAATAATTGCTCCTGAGTTTTCCGCACCAAAATTATTTGGCGTTGAGTGAATTATGCAGGGATATATCGGTGCACAGCCAAGACCTATTATGATAAATCCGATCAGCGAAAGCATTTCATTATTAATCGGTATAAGTAAACAAATGATTCCGCAAACCAAAATACCTGCTCCAAACAGAATCATTTTTCGATCGCCAATCCGGTCCATAATAAATCCACCTAAGAATCTGCCCAGGGTAAGACCAATGAAAAACAAGGATGCGAAGGCAGCAGCTCTCTCACTTGAAATTCCTTTTACCTCAACAAAATATGTGCTCGCCCACCCCATAGCAGTTGCCTCTGCGGCACAATAAGCAAAAAAGCCAAGTAAAAGTGAGGGTACACCTTTTATTTTTAATGCACCGATTAATCCCACGCTTTTAACACTACTGTCCGACACTTCTTTGCTTTTATTGGCCTTCCATACAGGGAGGGTAAGGAGCAATAGGATTCCTATTCCAATCTGAATTAATGATACGATGCGATAGCCGTTGTTCCAAACTGATGTCATCAGAGCATAGCTCATAACAAAGGGACTTATAATAGTACCTACTCCCCAAAAGCAGTGCAACCAACTCATATGCTTGGAAGAATAATGAAGTGCAATGTAGTTGTTGAGTGCCGCATCAATCGCGCCAGCACCAAGGCCATAGGGAATCCCAAACACGATGAGCATCCAAAATTCTGTTGAAACAGAAAATCCAAGCAGTGCCACCGCTGTCAGAAACACACTAATTACCGTTACAATACGGGTTCCAAACTTTCTTGTCAGCTTGTCGGACAGCAGGCTTGATACAATCGTACCTCCCGCAATCACCATAGAAACAATTCCCATATATGAGATCGGTACTTGAAAGGAATCGTGCATAACAGGCCACCCGGCACCGAGTAGTGAGTCAGGAAGTCCCAAGCTAATAAATGCAATGTAAATAAGTATAAGTAAAAGTGAGTACATTATTTTTCTCCGTTCTTTATATTGTTATCTTTTTCGCAGATTTCTTAATTTCCTCATGGTAAAAGTGGCTCACTATGACATTCGTGTATTTCGCACATTCTAAGTTCCGCTTCTCTTAGCATATGAGCGTACTTCTCCATCATCGTTCAATGCCTACTGCATTGTTCCTATCGTTCTTAACTATTTCATCAAGTTTGTTAATACTCCTCCTATGTAGATGTAGATTATCAAATGCTGAACCCAAATCAATGCCTGACTTTATCATTATATCATAAATTCATTGTCGTTTATATCATTAATGGACATAATATTATAAATATCGTATATATTGTGATTCAGAGTCAGGAGCTACTTCTTGCAAGAAAATGTCCCATGGGGGAGACTGCTGCTAGTGTGGCTTTCGCGGTGAGAAACACTATCAAAAGCACAATAAAAAAACCTATCCGCAAAGGGATAGGTTTTTATGACAAGTCTTATGTTCGCAAGAAATCAACTCGTAATTTATGCTCCATCACAAGCTTATTCTCGAAATGCTCCAGTGCTAGCTCAAAGAACATCAAGATTGCATCGACCACTTTAAAGCAAAGCTCTATAATATAGTGAATATCTCCCTTTACCGTCTTGATTGCCTTGAGATACTCCTTATGAGTCTTCAAAATAAAATGGCTGATTTCCTCGATGGTATGGGATTTCTTATATTCGTTCCGTTCTCTTTGTGCAGATGCACTTTGTACGTATTCTCTCAGAGAAAACTTTAATTCCTTCTCATAATAACAGTGCTCCTTGAGAGTGCCTGTAAAGATAGAATTATGTGGAAAGGTACAATAATCGGACAGATAGTGGGTGATTACCCCTAAATGTCTGGCATAGTAGCCATTAATTCCTCGATGTATATCATAGTCAACTGTAATCTTCTTAATCTCGTCAATGAGAATATCAAAGGTCTCTTCGATTGTATGTCTCTTCGTCAAGAATGAAGGTTTTATGTCAGGTAGAATACTGCCAATATAAAAGGCTTTCTTATGCTCATGCAAGTCATGTACATTCATGTTATTCATCAGGTACTTCGCAAGTGATATATGGGATTTCTTCCTCAAATTATTTCCTCCTAGGGTGCTAGATCGATATAGGACAACAGATAAAATCACTCTGTTCTCAATCATACATCAATTTGGGACATTTCTCAATAGGAAACAAATGATACGAAATAGCATATTTTTGTGCCCATAGACCATTTCAACATAATTCGAGCTATATCCGCAAAATTCTATCCTTCAAGGGCTCTTCTTCTTAAACCTCCATTTATGGTATGTATATATATAAAAAAACTATGAAAATCCTCCCAAAAACTTGACATTATACCCTGCTTACTGTAATATGAGGAATGATAAGCAACTTTTACTTATTACACAATGATTGATTATAGGAGATGATATTTTGGACCTCGGTGACGCCACGCAACCGATTATATTGATTATGCTATTTATACTATCTGCTTTCTTTACTTGCTCAGAAGC
>JAEYXC010000368.1 GCA_023428655.1 Bacillota bacterium
TATATGTCATATGAGGATGCGATTCGTAAGTATGACCCGAATAAATTAGTCGATGGCTATAATACCTTGGAGGATGGAGAGGAAATCTACTACATCAGCAATCCGGCACTAGGCCTATGGGCTTCCAAGGACAGATTTTAGTATAGAAGGACAACTGGTTTCTTTCTATTAAGGAAAGTAACCTGCGTCGTTGCGGTTTGTGGAGGAAATCCGTAAGAAATAGAGGAGATAAGTAAAATGTTAATATTAGCTCTTGAATCAAGTACAACATCTGCGAAAGCTATGTTGTACAGTACAATGGACGGAGTTATCAATTTGGTTACCCAGGAATATCTTCCCCAGAACAGCGATGGTAGAACCCAGGATGCAGAGGGTGTTTTTTTGCAGACCATGCAGCTTGGAAGGCAGGTAAGCGAAGGTCACAAGATAGATTGTATTGTACTAAGTGGGGTTTGGCATAGTGTGTTGCTATGCGATAAGAATATGAAACCACAAACGAGGGTCTTAAGCTGGGCCGATACCAGCGCAGCCGGAGTGTGTAATAACATCCGAAGCAATAAGGCGAAGGTAAAGGCGTTTTATCAGACCACGGGATGTATGGTGAATGCAATCTACCCTGCCTTTAAATTACAGTATTTGAAGGAACAAGGATATCATCTGGAGGATTATTATATTTTTGGTCAGGGAAGCTATAATACCTACCGACTAACGAAGCAGCGTATCGTAACGGACAGCATGGCTTCCGGAAGTGGTCTTCTTAATATACATAATAAGGTCTATGATGAAAATATCCTAAAGGAAGTTGGAATTAAAGAAGAGCAGCTTTGTAGGCTTGTAACATATAAGGATATGGTTCCCCTATCAGAGGAGGGGGCAGAGCTGTTAGGACTAAAAGCAGGTATCCCGGTTATGCCGCCCTGTCCCGACGGTGCTCTGAATCAGGTAGGAGTAGGTGCTTTAGAAGAAGGTATCATGACATTCTCCGTGGGAACGAGTGCGGCAATCCGTCTTACGACCTCAAAGCCAATACTACCAGAGGAGCCCAGTACGTGGTGTTACTTATCGCCAACTCTTTGGTTAAGTGGAGCAGCTACCTCCGGTGCCTGCAATTGTATCGATTGGTTTCGAGATAATTTCTATCCGGCCAGTTATTCCGAGATTGAGCAAAGCAGCTATGATGTGACGGAGACTCCGGTTTTCCTGCCATTTTTATATGGAGAACGTTGTCCCGGATGGAAGGATGATCGGCAAGGGATGTTTGTGGGACTACTACCCAACCATACCAAAGCGGACCTCTATCAGGCGGTACAGGAAGGAATACTGTTTAATGTATTTCACTGCTATCAGATTCTGACCAAATTGAATGGGGTGCCCCGTAGAATCATTTTGTCCGGCGGGATTCTAAAATCTGAGTTTTGGACACAAATGTGTGCAGACATTTTTGGTGTCGAGATGGAGCTTCCGACCATCGAACAATCCTCCCTTATGGGGGCAATTGTTTTGGCTTGTGAAGGACTTGGGTTAATTTCCAGTCTCCAATCCTTTCCCTTTGAAAAGGGGAGAGTAGTGAAACCAAACAAAGAAAAAGCATTTATTTACGAAAAAAAGTTTGAACATTATCTTTCTTGGTACCATAAGCTAAGCCAATAGGACATCTATGCTTAATAGAAGAGATCATTGGAATAGGAAGGTATAATCAGAAAGATGACACTTATCGATAACCAGAGAGAGGGATTAAGATGAAGATATTAGTTACTCCTACTTCTATGCAAGAAGGAAAGAAAAGTAAAGCGATGGATATGCTGAAGAGTTACTCTTCAGATATTGTATATAATCCTTATGGCAGACCTCTTACCGAGGATGAATTAATTCCATTACTGGAGGACTGTGACGGATATATTGCGGGTCTGGATGAGGTGACGGAAAAAGTTCTTTCCAGATGTAAGAAGCTGAAGGTAATATCTCGTTACGGTGCCGGGGTTGACCGCGTGGACCTGGCTGCAGCAAAAGCCAATCATATTGCCGTTACCAATACTCCCGGCGTAAATGCAGTTGCGGTTGCTGAATTAGCATTCGCCTTGATATTTAATCTGGCAAGAAGAATATCATTCTTAAATGAAAGAACAAAGGCAGGGGAGTGGGTCCGCTCCACCGGTATGGAGTTAAAGGGAAAAACCATTGGTATTCTTGGTTTAGGTGCCATCGGAAAATATCTGGCAGAATTTGCCCAGGGTGTATCCATGAGAGTTATGGCTTATGATCCTTACATTGACAAGGACTATGCAAAAGAGCATAATATAACGGTGGCTACGTTTGATGAGGTGATTGAGCAGGCAGATATTATAAGTATACATATTCCGCTTACCCCCACAACAAGACACTTAATTAATAAGGCTACAATTGATAAGATGAAGCAGGGAGCTCTTTTGATCAATACCTCTAGAGGAGGAATCATCGACGAAGAGGCAGCCTATGATGCCTTAGTGAATCATCGCCTTGGTGGGCTTGGCTTGGATGCCTTCGAGGTTGAACCGCCGACCGGATCTCCGCTCTTTCATCTGGATAATGTAGTGGTTACTCCGCATACCGGAGCACATACAAAGGAAGCCATAGATAACATGGCTAATCTTTCCGTTGAGAATCTAATTAATGTGCTTAATGGAAATGATTGCAAATATATCTTGAATCGCTAGAGGAGGACAATATGAGTAAAGTAATGGATCGAATCAATGCAACGGGACTCGTTCCGGTTGTTGTTATTGAAGATTTGGCTACCGCTGTTGATACGGCAAAGGCACTTCTTGCAGGTGGTGTAGATGTTATGGAGATTACAATGCGAACCGAAGCAGGGCTAGATGCAATCAAAGAGGTTGCAGAGGCTTGCCCGGAGATGCTGGTAGGTGCAGGAACGGTTTTGACAATGGAGCAATGTAAAAAAGCCATAGAGAACGGAGCGAAATTCATTGTTTCACCCGGCTTTGATCCGGAAATTGTTCAATACTGCATCAATCAAAGGGTTGATATTTGCCCGGGCTGTGTAACACCCACAGAGATTTCAGCCGGATTAAAGGCTGGATTAAAGGTACTGAAATTCTTTCCTGCTAACATTTACGGAGGTCTGAAAGCAATTAAGGCCTTAAGAGGACCCTTCCCTATGGTTCGTTTTATTCCCACCGGTGGAGTAAGTCTTTCGAACCTGGCCGAATTCCTTGATCCCGGCATATTTGCGATCGGTGGAGGGTGGCTTTGTGAAAAGAGTATGATTTCCAATCAGGAATTCAATCAAATCACAGAAATCAGCAGAAAATCAGTGGATATTCTATTGGGCTTAAAGATGGAAGATGGTCAGGAAATCACTCTGGAGGAGCTTGTACGAGAGGGTGGTAGTGTCACTACTAAGAATTTAATCAGAGCGAAATCACAGCTGATCCGTCGCGGTTTTCATCTCGTATCCGAAGATGGAACGAGTGGGATGCTGTCAAAGGATGGGCTTGAGATTAAGATTACTGTAGAATAAATCAATTACTTCCATATTCATGTTATTATATTAACCTTTTTGTCGAATTATCATAAAATATCATATGATTAATTTGATGGAGGTTCTTATATGCTGCTATATAATGTAATTAATAAATTCTATAGCATAAAGAATAACTTGCAGGGATTAAGAATAAAGCAACAGAGACAAAAAGGGAATAACATACCGTCGGAGCAAGCTCCGAAGCTGGATCCCATGGATATACCAAAGTATGTTAATCGATTGACGAAGCCTCCCGTATTTAAGCCCTGCATATCAAAAAAATGGTGCAGCTGCGGATGTAAAAAGATGGAGCATTCTTATACCATTGATATCAGTGAATTCGACCAGCAGATTTTACCGCCCGGTTTACCAAGTACAAAGGTATGGGGGTATGGAGGACTGGTCACGGATGATAGGACCGGAAGAACCAAATATTTCAGAGGGACGCCCGGTGCAACCTTTGAAGCAATAAGGGGGATACCGATAAAAGTAAAATGGGTGAATCAATTAAAGGGAAAGCATCTTTTTGCAGTGGATCCAACCATCCACTGGGCGAATCCAAATGATATGCCAATGCATGATATCCCGAAGCCCTGGCCACCCTTTCCTCCGGGGTTTTATAAAGCACAATATCCCGTTCCAATCGTAACTCATCTCCACGGAGGAGAAACACAAGCGATTTATGATGGGTATCCGGAGGCTTGGTATACCTATAACAAAAAGTATGGACCTGCGTATAGAACGTCACGTTACTTCTATCCGAACCAACAGCAGCCTACCACTCTTTGGTACCATGACCATGCCTTGGGTATTACCAGATTGAATGTATATGCGGGCCTAGCCGGTTTTTATCTACTCAGAGATAAGGATCCGAAAAGTCTGGACGAGAAGCTATGTCTACCATCGGGAAAGTACGAAATTCCATTAGCCATACAGGATCGCACCTTTCGTACAGACGGCTCCCTATTTTTTGATTATGTTGGTAACAATCCGGATATTCACCCTTACTGGGTCCCGGAATTTTTCGGGGACACCATCATGGTGAATGGTAAGGTTTGGCCAAATCTGAATGTCGACCGTCATCAGTACCGTTTTCGTATATTAAATGGATCGAATGCACGCTTTTATAATCTTAAGTTATCCAATGGTATGACCTTCATTCAGATAGGCAGTGATGGTGGTTTCTTGCCAAAGCCGGTTGAGCTAAGCTCGCTGCTGATAGCACCCGGAGAGCGTGCAGATATTTTAGTTGATTTTTCACAGATGCTTCCGGGATCAACCATCAGATTACTCAACGAGGCAAGTGCGCCGTTCCCGGATGGAGTGCTTCCGGATCCGAATACAGTGGGACAGATCATGCAATTTACGGTTTTGCTAGATGGACCTAAGCCCGTAGAACCGGAGAAGCTTCCGAACAGATTAAATGTTATTCCGGTATTAAAGCCGGAGACAAAAAGAATATTAACGCTCAATGAGGTAATGGGAGACAATGGACCGACGATGATATTATTGAATGGACAAATGTGGATGGCACCCATTTCTGAAACACCAAGAGTTGGCTCTACCGAGGAATGGGTGATTGCGAATTTAACCATGGATACACACCCGATTCATCTGCATCTGATCCAATTCCAGATCCTTAACCGTCAGGGCTTCGATGCGGGTCGATATATGAGAAGATGGGAGGAGGTTAATGGTATGGCACCATTAATGCATCCAACCATTGAGGTACCCGTTGAACCCTTCCTAACCTCCTGTTATCCGATTCCACCGGATGAGAATGAAATGGGATGGAAGGATACCATAAGGATGAATCCCAATCAGGTGACAAGAATCAGAGTACGCTTTGCGCCACAGGATGTTCCCTCCGGCGGTGTCAAACCGGGAGAAAATCTTTTTCCCTTTGATCCCTGTGCTGAACCGGGTTATGTATGGCATTGTCATATCTTGGATCATGAAGATAATGAAATGATGCGACCTTATCAGGTCATAAAATAAGATGAAAAGCATTCCCTTCCTTAATGAAGGAATAGGGATAGTAATAAATAGATAGCGAAAGAGGTGCCCAAAGGAGATTTCTACATCTTCTATGGATGCACCCTTTTTTTTTTGTTGGGCTGGAGTCGAATTCGAATACTATGAGCGATCCCTTACGATCACAAAACTTATGATGAAATAGTAGGAGGAAGGATGGTATAATAATGGAAGAGCATAGGACTGGATGTCATAAAGTTGATGGAGGTTTATATGAAGGAATTTTATACCGTTGGTGAAGTAGGTAAGATATTTAATGTATCAACAGACACGTTACGATATTATGATAAGATTAATCTGATTAAGCCCTGGAAGACGGGTGAGAATAGCTATCGTTACTATTCCAAAGCACAATTCGAAATACTATCAACAATTATTCTTCTACGATCAATCGGTACCCCAATTAATAAACTTCAACAAATTCTAAATCATGAGAATGCAAGTGGAATTGAACATGAGCTGCATCGTTATATAGAGGAAATAGATAAAAAAATTGACGAGCTTCATAATCTGAAGGCCAAGACCTCCTTGTTATGTGAAAACATTAAGGACACCTGCTACGACGAAGAAATCACTGTTAGAAGATTACCTAAGCTCTGGCTTTTATCGAAGGAGTTTGGAGCTGAGGACGAATTGGATATCGAAGAGATTTTGAGAACAAATCACGTGACGAAGGGGGAATGGTTATCCTTTGCCAATATTATCTCGACCATAGCGTTAGAGAAGCTGAAGGATGGAGATTATCATACCTATAAAAAATATGGCTACCTCTCGGAGCATCCCTGTGAAACGGACAGTAAGTATCTGGAGATTATAGAAAGCAGGTTATGTGTCTGCTGTAATGCCAAGGTAAGCCGACTTGATCATAAGGATATTGATCGAATTTATCACAGCATGTTGGAGTTCATACAGAATAATGGCTATGAGATTACCGGGGACGCCATAGAAAGAAATGTACTTGATTTATATCAAGGAAAGGCGAAGGAACTGACCATTTACTTTAAAATATACATACCGGTAACTAAAAAATAAAAAGCCCTTGATCTATTTTCGATTCAACAATTTCATAACAGAAAAAGATTACTTGATCCTTATAATCCCTCCGGAAATTCATTCTCTAGGCAATCAAGAATTTACTATTCCATTTAACAGAGATTTTTTATTATGCTCTTGACCTTGGAGTTACACCAAGGTTTATAGTCAAAGTAGGGGGCATAAGGCCACTCAATAGACTTCTTGGGATTAGATATACAGAGAGAGCGCTCCTAGGTATCCGACTGGGAGCCGGGTTGGTACCCATAATTATGGGAGCCTTGGGTCTCGTTCCTCTGCTTCTGTTTCCCATCGGGAAAAGCTTAGAGAAGGAGCTTTCAGAGTATAGTGCCGAGAAAAGAAGAAATACATTCGTCACGCAAGTATTGGAACAACATGAGTAAAGGTCGAAGGGAGATATGGTATGTGTAAAAAGATGATTTCAACTATGGGTAATAAATTTGTGGATCCCCAGGGAAGGCATATTATTCTGCATGGTATTAATATGGTTTGTAAGGATAAGGATAGAAATTATATCGGAGCTTATACCGAGGAAGATTTTCTTACCTTAAAGCAATGGGGATTTAATGTCATTAGGCTGGGGATTTTCTGGGATGGTGTGGAACCGGAACCGGGTCAATATGACGAGAATTATCTGTCCGAGGTCGATCATATCATACAGCTTGCGGGAAAATATGATCTAGGTGTATTTCTGGATATGCATCAGGATTTGTTTGGTCATATCTATTCCGATGGTGCGCCGGAATGGGCGACAATTATTGATGGACAGGAGCATATAAGCACACAACTGTGGAGTGAAGCCTATCTATTAAGTCCTGCTGTCCAGGCAGCCTTTGATAATTTTTGGGATAATCGGAAGGCCTCGGATGGAATCGGGATACAGGATCATTTTATTAACATGTGGAGGTACTTAGCCTCAAGGTATAAGGAGAATAAGACGGTAATCGGATACGACATCCTGAATGAACCATTTATGGGATCGGAGGTGAATAACCTAATACCGAAGCTATTATGGACTATGGGTAACATCATCTCAGAGAATGAGCCGGTGGATATGGAGAAGCTTATGGAGCAATGGCTGGATCCGGTACAGAAGCTGGAGCTGTTATCCCAATTATCGGATAAGGATTACTATCTTCGACTGATGAGAGAAGTGGAAGGCATCCCTCAGCAATTTGAGAGGGATCGGTTAAACGAGTTTTATAATAAAACAGGTAGAGCAATCCGAGAAGTGGATCAGGACACCATTCTATTTTTGGAGGCAAATTATTTTAGTAATGCGGGAATGAAATCGGGAATAAGACCGGTGATGGATGATAACCATGTGCCGGTAGATTTCCAGGCATATTCTCCCCATGGCTATGATTTATTGGTTGATACGGATCTGTATCATCTATCTGACAACACAAGAATTGATGTGATTTTTGACACTCATAAAAGTGTACAGGAGGATCTACAGCTTCCCATGCTGGTTGGAGAATGGGGCTGTTATCCGAATGCAACCAAAGATCAGCTGACGCAGGCAGCCTATCTGACAGAAGTATTTGAGCGCTTCCTTGCCGGTGATACTTATTATGATTTTTCCCATGTCTACAATAACAGGATTACCGAGGTCTTACGAAGGGCATTTCCAA
>JAEYXC010000006.1 GCA_023428655.1 Bacillota bacterium
GAGGAAATAGGTTATTCTTGTGACAATCATTTTTATACTGCGTTTAAACAGTACTTTGGGATGACAATCAAAGAATATCTTAAATCATCAAATACGTGAAGTGTCGAGTTTCCCACTATGGTTAACATGTACTAGAAGGTAGTATGCTTCGCTCTTGTTTCACAAAAGCGAAGTGAAGATTATTTAAATAATCGACAGGAGGAAAACAATGAAAATATTGGTTTTTATGGGCAGTCCAAGAAAAAACGGTGATACGGCAACCCTGCTGAAACCATTTTTAACTGAGTTAGAGATTAAAGGAGCAGAAGTTAAGACCATTTTCCTTTATGATAAAAGGATTGCACCATGTTTAGAATGCTTTCAATGCCAAGATAAATTAGGTGAATATGGTTGTTCAATACAAGATGACATGTACGATATATCAGACGAAATCTTGAAGGCGGATTGTTTTATTTTAGCTAGTCCGATATTTATCTGGTATTGTACAGCTCCAATGAAGGCAATGCTTGACCGTTTTTATGGACTTCACAAATATTATGGAAAGCAACGTGGGCCGAGTCTTCTGGAAGGAAAAATGTGCGGAATAATTACTACATGTGGATATGACCTCGACTATGGTATAAGTCCTTTTGAAGATGGAATGAAACGATTTTGCGAGCACTTTAAAATTAAGTATATTGGGAAGGCTGCTGTACAGAAAAATGCAGGCGATGATGTAGATAAATTTGAAACGGAAGCATCTAAGAAAATAGCTGTTGATTTTGCTGAAAAGGTAATCCGTTGTTGCACTGAATAAGCATATTTCTTTCCCTATTTTTCTTTCAATGTTTCTGATGAGAATAATCATATCTAATTCTCACCAAGAAATTGGTATCAATTTCCAGTACACAAAATTATTTACACTACCCCGGCTAATAATGACTTCAATTTTGAGATTTACAGCAGTGCATAAAAAATGCTGGGAACATTAAAGTTCCCAGCATTTTATCAACTTATTCAATTTTCAAATTAGTTGCCCATCTGCTTTGCAATGCTTCCCATCGAGATTTGCTTCGCAAACTCAACGGAAGTTGCTCTACGCTTTGGATTAGTTGCCCATCTGCTTAGCAATCTTCCCAGAGGAAGTAGCATCTAGTTCTTAGATTAGTTGCCCATTTGCTTAGCAACTTCCTCTGCGAAGTTTTCGCTCTTCTTCTCAAGACCTTCGCCTGTTTCAAAACGAACGAATTTCTTAATTGCAATAGGAGCTCCAACCTGCTTGGATACATTAGCAAGATACTGTCCAACGGATAAGTCACTATCCTTAACATATACCTGATCTACCAGACAGAATTCCTTTAATTCCTTGTTCAAACGTCCCTCCAGCATCTTCTCGATGATGTTCTCAGGCTTCTTGGAATTAGCGGGATCGTTCATGATCTGAGCCTTAAGGATGTTCTTCTCATGTGCAATAAAGTCAGCAGAAATTTCTGACTGATCCACATACTTCGGAGATAATGCAGCGATCTGCATTGCTACATTCTTAGCTGCTTCCTGTACCTCTGCGTTGTTAACTGAGCTGTTAACCTCAACAAGGATACCGATTCTTCCGCCGCCATGGATGTAAGAAACAACAAACCCTTCCTCCGCGTTGATTCTCTCAAATCTTCTGATATTCATATTCTCGCCGATAATAGCGATCATGGAAGATAACTCTTCTTTAACAGTCTTTGCATTATCCAGTGACCACTTCTCAGCAAGGAAGGTATCAAGATCAGTAGCTGTTGTCTCTGCAGCCTGCTTTGCTACTGCAGCAACGAAATCTCTGAACTTCTCATTCTTCGCAACGAAGTCAGTCTCACTGTTTACTTCTACGATAGATGCAACCTTGCCATCTGCAAGTACACAGGTATCAACGATACCTTCTGCTGCAATTCTACCAGCCTTTTTCTCAGCTGCAGCAAGTCCCTTTTCTCTTAAGAACTCTACTGCTTTATCCATATCGCCTTCGGTAGCTGCAAGTGCTTTCTTGCAATCCATCATTCCGGCTCCGGTCATTTCTCTTAAATCTTTTACCATTTTAGCGGTAACTTCCATCGTATATTCCTCCATTTTTATTAAAGAATTTAATTCTTATTTATATGAGAATTATGCAGATTATGAGCTTAAGGACTGCGCCCTTTCGCTCACGTTACACTCATTCATGAAGCTCATGTCATATATACAAGCTAGCTTGTTATATTTCCTGAGCTTCATGAACTAATCTGCTTATCGTGGATATTATTCGTTAACGGCATCATCCAAGCTAACTTCTGCATCATCGCTGGAAGCATCTGTTAACTGAACACCCTGGTTCGCTTCGATAACAGCATCAGCCATTTTAGAAACGATTAATTTAACTGCTCTGATCGCATCATCATTACCGGGGATTACATAATCTAATTCTTCGGGATCACAGTTGGTATCTGCAATACCAACCAAAGGAATACCAAGGGTATGCGCTTCCTGAATACAGATTCTTTCCTTCTTAGGATCAACTACGAAGATAGCATCCGGAATCTTCTTCATGTTCTTAATACCGCCAAGGTTCTTCTCAAGCTTTTCCCATTCCTTCTTCAGCTCGATTACCTCTTTTTTAGGAAGAACACTGAAGGTACCATCCTCAGACATTCTCTCGATTTCTCTTAATCTATCAATTCTGCTCTTGATGGTCTTGAAGTTTGTTAACATACCACCTAACCATCTCTCGTTTACAAAGTACATACCGCAACGCTCAGCCTCAGACTTAACTGCATCCTGTGCCTGCTTCTTTGTACCTACAAAAAGAATAGAGCCGCCTTCAGCAACAACATTCTTAATTGCTGTGTAAGCCTCATCAACCTTACCTACGGACTTCTGTAAGTCGATAATATAGATACCATTTCTTTCTGTGTAGATGTACTCCGCCATTTTAGGGTTCCATCTTCTTGTCTGATGTCCGAAATGTACACCAGCTTCCAATAACTGCTTCATTGAAATAACGCTCATAATATTCCTCCATTTGGTTGTTTTCTTCCGCATATATCATATCCTTAACAGACCTTTAGAGTAAAAGGCACCTTGTTATTGAATCCATATGCGTGTAATTTGACTACGAAATTATAACATAACATTAAGCGATTGACAAGTACTTTTTATTTCCTTATGTTAATTAAGAGGCTGCCTCAAAGCATACACTAGATAAAGTATGTTTTGAAACAGCCTTAATTCTATTTCCATTGTTTTAGTTATTAATGTAATGGTTGACGTTATAACTTCTGTTATTTCGTAATCTTCGCCACAATGTCCCCATAGCTTGCTCCCATGGGTAGCGTATATTCTCCTATTCGGATAACACTTGCCTTTCCTTCTCTAACGATATACTGATTGAAATCATCGGCGTCATTGATTAACCCCTTTTCAACAAGTAATGCCGCTACCTTACCGGAGGACATTCCAGGCTCAATGGAAAAGGTTATCAATTCACCCGTATTCACACCATCCCTATTATCATTCTCCGGAGCTTCTATTGCCGGAGTGGGTGTCTTCGTCGGTTCCGGCGTCTTCGTTGGTTCCGGTGTCTTCGTCGGTTCTGGCTCCTTCGTCGGTTCTGGCTCCTCCGTCGGTTCCGGTGTCTTGGTAGGATCCAGGGTAGGTGCATTGGATGGTGTTGTTGAAGGTGCCACTGTCACCTTACCACTCTCCAAAAGCTGACTCAGGGATTCATCCTCCAGTTCCTTGGCAGACACCATTCCCAATGCCTTAGCTCGTTCCATTATCTCAGCATCGGACAACTTATCTTTTGGATTCGCGATTAATAATATCAGGGTCGTAAGTATAATACCTACACCTAATCCCCTCATATAGTATTTTATTTTCATTCAGTTCACACCAAGCCTTTCGAATTACTTCTTCCCTTTAAACAAATCAATTACCAGCTTCACCTCTCCCTGACCAAGCCCTAAGATTTTTGAAATCTCTACGATTGATCTTCCTTGGGAATAAAGAGCTAATATTTGCGAATTGTTATTTGAGTTTGATCCGCTGACGGTAGTTACTTCGGCAGCGGAGGCTGTTTGAGTGGTAGCCGCACTAACCGCTTTTTCTACTTGCCTTGCCTGTGTTTGAGGATAGGGCTTCGTCGTTGCTTGGGGTTTCACATTTTTTGATGAATGTTGTTTATTGGCTTCAGCTTTACTTTCCAGAATATCCTGTAGCTTCTTTTGGGCGAAATCAATCTCCTTAACTGTCAATTTCAAATCTTTTTCCTTATCATTTAGCATATTATAAAGAAAAACAACTTCCTCATGATTACGCTTAATTTTCTCGATAATCTGATCTGAAAATTCATTGACAGCCATAATCTTTTCATTCGATATTTTATTTAAGGTATCCTCCGTTTTCAGGATGGTTTCCTCACGGACCTCTCCCAAAAGCTCCTTCATCTTAGCCATCAGTTGTGATTTGTCTTCTTCGGTCAGCTTTTCCTCCATGGAGGCGATTGATTTTCCTATTATTTGGTTCTGATACTTCTGCGAATGATCCACAATGATACAACTTACGACGATTACAATAATTCCAATAATAATTAATACAATTTCTATTAGGCTCATTCTACTCACTACTCCTGCATATGTTCTAAATCAAAATATCAATACCCCCACGCTTTGATGTATTTATCCCCGGTTGGGAGTCCTTTTGATTGTCATCTTTCTTCTGTTTCTTGCCGTCAGAGCCTGTATACTGGTTGTTTCCCTTTTCCTTTGCATCATAGCGGTATTCCGTATCATCTGCCTTAGTAGTCTGTGTTGGCTTACTTTGATCCTGCTTCACCATAGTTTGAAAATTACGGCTTAGCTGCTCTTGGGCATGCTGAGTTCGCTGCGTATCAATATGTTTGATTTGTGTCGCTTCTTGTGCTCTAATTGCTTCAATCGGTCCTACCGGCATACATTCCCTCCTTCGGCATTTAAAATGGCATGAGCTGCTTCTACGATCATAACCCTATCAGTTACATCAAAGGAAGCACCTTGATATCAGCTCTGTCTCGAATAAATTTACTATGATGTGTCTCCGAACGAACAAAATGAACCACATTGGAAATAACAAGCTTTGTTCCCGGATATACAATTTCAGATACTTTAATGGATCCGGAAGAGTTGTTTTCCACCTCGATCCTTAACTCCTCATAGCGTCTTCTCGACTCTTTTATCTGGGTTTCCAACATAATATTGTTCTGTGTTACCTGCTTTAGATATTCCATCTTTTCATCCGTGATCTGTATTCCGGAAGCAATTTTTTTGCGGAACATAATCAGTGCCTGTGCCAATCGTTCCTTATCTGCAATCATTGTCGCAATTTTCTTCTCCAGCTCTCGAAATTCCTCCAAGACTCTGGGATCAATTCCTACCTCCAAAAGTGTTGCCGTTCCCATTTGGGAGCCCGCAGTTTTCACTGATATCATGGTACCGGAACGTATCTCACCGCCGGTTACGAAGCCGCGCCTTCCTCCCACAATAATATCGCCTTTTGCTGAAACTCGGCTATGAAGAATGGATTCTGTTGATATATAGCCTCCTGCAATCACTTCTGCATTTTCAATAAATTTTGTAATAATATTGCCGTTTGCCTTCAAGATACCCTTATTCATACCCTGCATACCGCGCTTTAAGACAATTTGTCCTCCAGCTTCAATATAAGCACCTTCCACGACACCGTTAACCTCGATATCACCCTTCGCTTTTACGGAAAAGCCAGTAATAACATTACCTTTAACAACCACATTTCCTTCGTATTCGATGTCACCGGTGGATGCATCCACGTCAGCATGGACCTCATAGGTGTCGGATACAAATACACGATTATCCACGAGGCTAACATGTCCATCTACGGAGGAATACATTCGAAGACCATCCTCGGACAAATATATTTTGTTACCATGCCTTAAAATTCGATTGTTTACCTTGTTGGGTCGAATAACCGTACCACATACATCAATACCGGGTTTTCCCTGATCCATAGGTGACAGGGTCGCTAAAAGCTGATCCTTATGGCAGTGACTAATCATATCCAGTTGATGGAAATCTACGGACCCATCTTCGTTTCTTTTGGGTTTTAAGGTCAAGTCCGTATTAAAATGGTAGGTAATCTCTGCATCTCGGCCCTGAACCGGAGGGGTCGCTTTTGCTAATATGTAATCAGTGCAATAACGCCTGTCCTTTAGGAATTCCATAATCGCATTATCATCAACTCCATACTTTACTCCGGAACGAACCAACGCTGCAATGATCTCGTCCTTCATAAATAGATGTCCATTATTGGAGGGTGGATAAAATCTGGCCTTTGCATACATGCGATCCTCCGATAGCTCTACCTTTATTATCTCGTCAACGGTATGTATCAAAGGTCCGCAGATTTTCACTTCTACTGTTCCCTGTATCGCTGTCAAGGCTCGACCTATTGCGACCTTATCATAATCAAATATTTTGCAATCAGCCAGGTAATTACTGATTTCCTCATAGAAAACAGTTTCTCCACCCTGCTCTGCATCGTATATTTTCAGATAAGTACCATCCTGCTTTATTACCAACTGAAAGTAACCATTTCTTACACTCATATTTCTCCTCCTAACTTGATAACCTTCCCCTTAGGTCCATTGTAAATTAAACTAGTTCATATGATGTAAGCATGCTGTGAAAGAACCGCCCCTCTGTGCAGCCTCACAATTTTGCCCAATGAAAACCCGACGATTTTTGTTAATTCTATAACCTTTAATCCCCTAATAGCTATGAAATACTTCCATATTACTTCCTAATCGTATCTTCATTTTCTGTAATGCTTTTGTATGTAATTGGGAAATACGGGATTCAGATACTTCAAGAATCCTGCTTATTTCCTTTAAAGTTAATTCTTCATAATAATAAAGGACAATTACCTTTTTTTCTTTTTCGGTTAAGGTCTCCAGGGTTTTAAGAAGTACATCCTTCAACTCCTGTTTCTCCACAATCTTATCCGGTTGATCAAAATCTGCGGTTAGACTCTGTTCTACCTTCCCTTCCGTTCCCTGCTCCATGAACTCGTCCAAGGAGATAATATTGGTAACCTTAGTCTGGTTCTGCCAAGCTTCAAATTCATCAACGGTTATTTCCAGCTCTACCGCAATTTCTTCGTCACTGGCTAACCGTCCATATTTTTGCTCCAAACTCTGATAAGCTAAGTCAATTTTTCTCTGCTTCTGTCTAATACTTCTAGGAATCCAATCCATTTTACGAATTTGATCAAGAATGGCTCCTCTTATTCTCAGAGATGCATAGGTTTCAAACTTTACACCCTTAGTATAATCGAATTTATCAACCGCATCAATGAGTCCAAAGGTACCGTAGCCAACCAGATCGTCATATTCAACATTATATCCAAGATACATGCTGAGTCGGCCTGCCACCAGTTTAACTAGGCCAGCATATTCAATTATGATTTTTTCCTGCAGCTCTGGGGTTTTTCTTTTTGCATAATTTTCCCAAAGCTTTTGCTTCCCTTCCGCGTTCATAGTACCTCCGAAAACAATTCTAAAGTTTTATGCAGAAACTATTTCGTAGCACTGCCAGGGGTTGTATCTGCGGACTTTGCATCCTCCCCAGCTCCACCGGCTTCTTCCTCTTGGATTTCTTCGCCCTTTTTAGGAGCGTTGATTACGGTTCTTACTATGACTGCTTTTATAATTAAGCCCACAAAATAGAATATCAACAGCACAAGGAGTAATGTCTTTAAGCCATCTTCCGCTTTCACCCTATTAACAATATTCAGAACACTGGTGATAGCACCAGCTAACAACATAACAATAGCCGGAATATACCTTTCCCGCATCCGATCACCCACTATTCTATTATAGAATTTTACGTTCTTTCCCTACTGACTTTATCAGAAGAGTACCATTTTCCGGATAAAACTCAATGGTTCGTCCGTAATTAGCTCCCGTATCCTCTGCTCGGATACTAATCCCAAGCTCAGCTAATTTAATTTTCGTTGCCTCCACATTACGCTCTCCAATTCTCATCATGTCACTGTTATTACTGAATGCAAACATCTGAGCCCCGCCTGCGATTTTTGCGATCAATTGCCTACGGTCCGCTCCGATATCCATCATTCTTCGGATGAGTAAATCAATGCCAGTATCAGCAAATTTTGCTTTATTTTCATTATTTAGTATTTTAGTACTGTCAGGCAGCATTATATGTACCATACCGGCTATTCTCTTGATTGGATCATAGAGAACAATTCCAACACAGGATCCCAACCCTAAGGTTGTTATTGCGTTGGGTGAGGTACATACATTTAAATCTGCCATCCCTACTTTTATCATTTCGCTCATGCACTCACCCTATAAACCTAACGATGTTAAAATTGCTCGATATGAATTTATGGTCGGTATTAATATAAAATAGCCGTTAACCGCCTTATCATCATCAACAAATTCCGTTTCGATCAATAAGGCTTTATCTCCGATTTTTCCAAATTCAATGGCGGGTACACTCAGAATCGCTCCTGCCATATCGATTGCCATGTACGGAACACTTGCTGTGATAAGAATATTGGTTAAGGTAGATAAGGAGGATAGATAAGCTCCTGCAATAATATTACCGATCTCATTTAATGCGGATAACTCCATTTCACTAAATTCCGTAGAAGCATTATTCATGTCCCCCATCAGAGAATTCACCAGATGCCTCGAGGCAGCCATATCCATCATAAACATCATCATACCTTCAATCTGGCCTTCCAGAGTGAACAAAATACCTACTACAAGATTCTCTGCACCACCGACAATGTCGGATAGCTCCTTAAACTCCAGCAAGTCTACCTTGGGAACCTTCATATCAATTTTTGAATTTATCATTTGAGAAAGTGCAGTTGTCGCATTTCCTGCACCAATGTTCCCGATTTCTCTTAATACGTCGTATTGCATATGATCCAATTGATTAATATCTAAATGGGACACTGTCAATGCACCTCGCTTCTCCTGTTCTCAATAGGTTAGCTTAACTAACCTTCAAAGCTGTATTCAACTAAGGAATAAGCTTTCTTCTATAGTTTATTTTCCTCAAGCTGGCACTACCAATTTTTTAAGTTTAATCAACAAGCTAGCAAAAGCTAAACTTGTTGATTATGAAATTATGCATTTGCTTCCTTTTCAATTACGATGGAATGTACATTAAGGATATTAACAAGGTCATTTCCATATTTACCGATTCCGATACTATAATTTGCCTTCTCATCCTTCTCTTCATAATTCAGCTTCTCAATGGAATCCATCTCAAGAGAGATGACCTCCTTCACTTCATCAACAATTAATCCAACCGGTGCTGCTCCACTATCAGGACGCACAATGATAATTCTTGACTTTGGTGTATAAGGCGCTTCTTCGAGTCCCAATTTGTTACTGAGACTCATCACAGGTACGATTTCTCCTCGAAGATTAATTACACCACGGAAAAACTTCTGTGATTTCGGTATTCTGGTAATGTTCTGCATAACAATAATATTGTCTATGTAATTAATATCTATACCAAATTGATCTTTATTTAGATATGCAATGATAAATTGTTTTGTATCCGCTGCCATATCCGCACCCCCTTATACTAAAGAATTGACATCAAGAATTAAAGCTACCTCACCATTACCAAGGATGGTTGCTCCACTGATAATCTTATGGCACTTGATATACTTACCGATTGACTTAATAACAATTTCCTGTTGTCCGATTAATTCATCAACTACCATACCGGCAAGCCGGTCACCCTTCTTAACAATGACTACCAACAATTCTTCGGGAGTAGCTTCCTTCTGCTTGCAATGAAGAAGATTTCCCAAACGAATAATCGGCACTACGGTTCCTCTAAGATTAATTACTTCTTTTCCCTGAATTGTCTTGATTTCGGTTACCGGAATATCCTCCACCGTCTGAATACTACCCAACGGGAGTGCATACTTCTCTTCCCCGATGATTACCATCAATGATTGAATAATCGCAAGGGTCAGAGGTAAACGGATAATGAAATTGGAGCCCTCTCCCAGCTTCGTTTTTGCTTCAATCTCTCCGCCCAGGGCTTCGATCTTCGTCTTAACAACATCAAGACCTACCCCTCGCCCGGATACATCCGTAATTTGCTCCGCGGTGGAGAAGCTTGGCTGGAATAAAATATCGATAATGTCCTTATCGGTCATCCTCATGGCCTGTTCTTCTGAGATGGAGCCTCTTTCGATGGCCTTTCTCTTAATCTTCTCTGTATTGATGCCGGCACCGTCATCCCTAACCTCAATAACAACATTATTACCATCCTGATATGCATCCAAATAAATGGAGCCTGCAGGATTTTTGCCCACCTTTTGTCTCTGCTCGTTGCTTTCCAGTCCATGGTCAGCTGCATTACGCAGAAGATGCATCAAAGGATCACCAATTTCATCGATTACGGTACGATCAAGCTCTGTCTCCTCACCGGTCATATATAATTCCATTTCCTTATTCAGCTTCTTGGATAGATCTCGAATCATTCTCGGGAAACGGTTAACCACACTCTCGATTGGAACCATTCTTGTCTTCATTACAGACTCATGAAGATTCGTTGTTACTCTCTCTAGGTATTCGATCTGTTCATGGAACATATTATCCTGCATGATATCCTTTTCACTGCTGACGCTTATCAAACCATTCTTTGCAATAATAAGCTCACTTACCAGATTCATTAATACATCCAGCTTGTCGATATCCACACGAACGGAGCGGTTCGCCACCGGCTTCGCCGCTTGTTTTGCTGCAGGTGCATTACCTGCCTTTAA